>JBFFJV010000171.1:0-5958 GCA_041555695.1 Thiohalomonadaceae bacterium
CCCTCACCATAGAGCCACTCGGGATCACGGTGAAAGTGCTCACCCCCCATCGCTGAGTTAAACGGCACATCGAGGTGGCAGATGAGTAAGGTGCCTTCTTTCAGCCCTTTGGGGCTTTGCCAGGTCCAGACATGGGGGGCATCGGTCAGCGCGCTAACCGGTGTCATCCCTACCCTGGTCATGACGGTGGCAATTTCACTGGCCGCATTGCGTATACCGACCAGGTCGTTACTACGGCTGGAGATATTGACCCACTGCTCCACGCGCTTTTCGACCCGATCCCGTCGCTCTGTAAGATAGGCAAAAACGCGCTCACTGGGCGTTTTGCGGGCGCGTATTAATTCGGGTGGGTTGGGGGTGCCAAAATAGCGGGAAGAGGCGACCTCTACCAGGCGATTGACGAGTCCGGCAAAGTCGAGCCCCATGGCCTCGGCCGCCGCCACGTAGGAGCCGTGCTCCCCCAGGCTGGGCAGACTGTTGACCTCCAGGACATACAGCTTTCCCTCGGCATCCAGACGCATGTCGACACGGGCACAGTCGTAGCAACCCAGAACGGAAAAGGCCTTTTTGGCGATGGCTTGGGCCTCTGCGGTGAGTTCCTTGGTTAAGGATGCCGGGCATTCCACACCAACCGTACGACCGGATTTCTGTTTCTTGTCCGCCTCGGTGTAGATGTTGGGACCACCCGCACCGAAGATCAGCTCAGCGGGCTGGAAGGCCTCAAGGGTGGCGCCGTTACCCAGTAGCCCGACATTGACCTCACGCCCCTCGATGTACTGCTCGGCGAGAACCGGCTGATCAAACTCGTGAAAGATCAGGTCTGCCGCCTCGCGCAGCTCCTGCTCATTATTTACGATCTTGATGCCAAAGGAGACCGCCTCGTTCTTGGGCTTCACAATTAGGGGAAAATCCAGGGCGGGCATCTCAAAATCGGGCGCATCCAGCACCGCGAAGGCCGGGGTGGGGACACCGTTTTGCACAAACAGCATCTTCGCCACTACCTTGTCGAGTGCCAGGGAGTGGGCGAGGGGGCCGGAACCGACATAGGGCACACCGACCATCTCCAGAATACCGGGGACATGGGTGTAGCGGGCTTGCCCCTGGATACCGTAACTCAAGTTGAAGGCCATGCCGGGGCGCTCGCCAACCAGAGTGCGGGGCATGAACTCTTCCAGGTTATCGATAAGGTCCTTATCCCCCTCAAAGGCCTGGACCTGGTGCCCTCCCTTTTTGAGCGAGTTGACGATACGGCGAATGGCAGCCAAACCGTATTTCTCACGGTTTGGCTGGCCAAAGAGGTTGATGACCTTTTGCGATTCACGATTGTAGATGACGGCGATCTTCATGCCTGTGAGAGCCCTCTCTGGGTTATAGGCTGATGCTTCATGGAAGCGGAGAATGGATGGATTCTGCACCCATCACCGGGAAACTTCCATACAAATATGACGATGGAACGACTGAGGGTAATGCACTGATTTATATGGGTAAGTGGTTGCAGATGAATCCGTTTGTATCGTATTTACAGGCTAATGCAGAGAAACATCAACGCTGATATTGAGAGAAGGTTTAAAAGAGTCTGTCACGGTTTAATAATCAGGGCAGAACACTCAACCTGTTGCAGTATCACCTCACTAATACTCCCAAGGCGGCAATAGTCACTTTTCTCCTTTTGTGATGCGCCAATCACAAGAAGGCTGATATTAAGCTCTTTAACAAGCCTGGGAACAATATGGGATGCCCACCCTTCAACAAGATGTGTCGTCGCTGTTGTATCCGGGTGCCTTTGTAACAGCTTGTTAAGCAACTCCTGATGTGCCTTTTCAATCTTCTGTTTTAAATGCTCACTTTCAGAGGCAGAACTCACTGCCCGAAGGATCTTCTCATCAGGGAGGTCCCAGGCATGTACCAGGTGCAGGGGAACCTGGCGTATCTCAGCCACGGCACTGGCAAACCTGACTAACATATCATCACTTTTCAAAGTGGGATCATGGCGCTGGTCAAGCGCTACCGCTGCAAGAATTGCAGTAGCCTGTATGTCGCGAAGCAGTAAAACGGGGCAGGGTGCACGCGATATGATTCGCCTGTCCATTGGGCCAATTGCACCGGGCTCCTGTTTTGGCCCTTTCGGAGCCTTAATCAACAGCTTATGACCACCTCTATTGATGGCATGAATCACCGCATGGTGATAGCGGCCGGTGCTGACCTTTATTTTGATCTCAGTGCCTTGATCCGTATAGGGCCTGATTTTATTTCGTATCTCTTCTTCACGGGCCTTGAGTAGTTTCTCCTGCAGTTTGAGTTGCGGGTATTCACTTCTCAGCACATCCCCCTCCAGTGTAGAGAGTTCAATGACATCCATAACCATCACCCGTGCATTCCAGCTTTTTGCGATCTCCATAGTTCGCTTAAGTGCAAAGTCCTCGTCGGGGGCACTATCTGCAATGAAAATAATGCTATTGATACCTTTTATTCCCGGCATATCAGGTTACCTGTGAGTAATGGCGTTAGTCGTATGTGTTGCCCCTGGAAGAACTACTATTTGCCAGATACCTGACGGAATATCAACTAGAATCATTAGATTGTAGAGTGAATAACTGATTTTGGTGCGGGGCATTAAATCCAATCTAACTACTGAGGTATTGAGGCTGTGAGATCTTTGACGTAACAGCTTTACGCTAGCGACTTTGTACTGGCCCCTGTTCCTCCGACAACAAGCAGGAATTTATGACATGAACCCGGAAAACATGAGGTAGCTGAAGTGTTTAAACGAACCCGATTTCACTATTTTTTTAATGATGTCATCACTTATACTCCATTGCTTAAGATGGTCTTCGTTCTTGTTGTGATGTGGGGCGGTTTCTCATATCTAATCTACTATTTTGAGAAGGATGCCGCTGGAAGTCATATCACAACGCTAGCTTCTGCGCTCTATTGGGGGGTGGCCGCGTTCTCTACGGCCGGAATAGCCGATACTCCCCGGACAAATATTGCCATGCTTCTCGGTGGCATATGGATCGTTGCCGGTTCGGCGATATTCTTTGGCACCATCGTGGCAACGATCACGACCTATTTTATGCGTCCCATGCAGCGCCCTGTAAGACAAATCGTAGACACCATAGAATATAACCTTGAAAGGCTGGATGAGTTGTCTATAGATGAGCTGGAGGTTTTGAAGAAAACTGTCGATGGACTGATACTGTCTATGGAGAGAATACAGAAGGCACAAACATCTGTCGGTGACTAATATTTGTGCTCATATGATACAGCATCTGCTATGTACAGATCATTGCGGTTGGTTGAGTATGCGTACCTCACGCTGCGGGTAGGGGATTTCGATGTTGTGTTCGCGTAGTGCATCCCAAATCATTAGCAGAAGATCGCCGCCGACACGGTTCTTGCCGTCATCGATGGCTTCCATCCAGAATTCCACCAGGATCTCCACGCCTGAATCACCAAACGATTTGATCTCCGCATCAGGTTGCTCCTCAGGTGGATAGTCCTTCCCGCTGAGGACCTGCGGGTGACTGGCGACAACCTCACGAACAAGTTCGAATAGCGCATGTAAATCCGTGGCGTAGGCGACAGAGAAAGTGAGATCGTAGCGTTGCTTTTTATTCTTGTGCGTCCAGTTGATGAATTGTGAGGTGATGAAACGCTCATTCGGCACCATCACATCCTTGCCGTCGAAGGTCTCCAGTGTGGTGGAGCGCATATTCATTTCGCGAATCATCCCGGCACGGCCATCTTCCAGCTCCACATAGTCACCTACGGTAAGTGAGCGATCGAGCAGGATAATGATACCGGAGATAAAGTTTGAGGCGATTGATTGAAGACCAAAGCCAATACCAACGCCGAGCGCACCACCAAACACGGCCAGGGTGGTGAGGTTGATGCCCATCACCTGGAGTAACAGCAGGAACACCACAAAAAATACGCCTACCTGTAACAGCTTGGCGAAAATCTCCCGTGTGCCTGTATCCAGCTCCTCCTGGTTGCGGATGATTCGCTGGCCGGCATTACTGGTCAGTCGACCCAGCCAGAAAAGCAGCAGGCCGAAGATCGTGACGCGCACCAGGCCGTAGGCGGAAAGCTTGATGTTGCCTATCTCCATACTCAGTGATTCCAGGTAGGCCGTCACCTCATCGAGCCAACCGAAGACCTGCAGTAGTGCGATGGGTATCGCAACCCACTTGAGTATCGTGCGCACAATGCCGCTTTTAATGAATCGCGTGAGTATAGAGTAGATCACAAAGACGACCGCCACGCTCTCGGCAATCCGTACCAGCCAGCTCTGCTGTACCGCAAGTTGGCTAAGTTCCACGGCAACACTCAGGGCAAGGATATTGAGTAGTGGGAACAGCAGCTCTTTCATTGAATGAAGGGTGCTGCGTAATGCAATGAGAGGCCCCTCCTCAGGCGGCTGACGAAATACCGCAACACGCCTGCGCAGCATGCTAGACAGGGTGAGCGCAGTTGCCACAGCGAGCAGGGTCAGGGCAACCTGGCCAAAAAAGGCGGGAGAGCTGATCGTTGTAAGTGTTTGCTCAAGGGTGTGATTCGCCAAATCGTGTAGTGCCGTGAAGTCCATCTGGATATCCTCTGTTCTGATGCCTCTAGCTTAGTGCAGTCGCTCGTTGTGCGGAAGAAACAATGGTGATTAAGCCTGGCGCGTTAGACCGTGACTCGCGTCTAACTAAACTAATTGCTGATGAGTAGAGTGGACTCCACTCCACATATTCTGCTTTACAAGGTGTTGCTGAGGATGATGAGGGCCGGTATGCAGAGTGTGGGCGACGTGATCAAGTACGATCTGGTACAGCCTGAGCAGGAGCGTGTTATTTCCGGGAGTGACTTTGTTGCGCGGCGCGGCCCCTTCATCGGTAAGACAGACCTTCCCCTCGCTCTGCTATGCTAAATCATATGTGTAACCGGTAGTGGAGTAATATGGATAGCGCGTTACAGGAGATCATGACTTCAGGGCAGGCGTTGTTATCACTGCTTGCCTTCGACCCGGCGCGTCTGGCGGAGCCGGATATGATCGTGCGGCTCATCCTGATGTGTCTGTTATTAATCGGTTCGGCCTTCTTCTCCAGCTCGGAGACCGCGCTCTTCTCCCTGTCACGTCTGGAGTTGCGTGAGTTGCGCCGGGAGCGAAATCCTAAGGCAGATACCCTGCATGCCCTGCTGGACCAGCCACGCCGTTTGATTATCTCCATCCTCTGCGGCAATGAGATCATCAATGTTGCGGCAGCGGCGAATATGACCGGCATCCTGGTGCACCTCTACAGTGAGGAGCAGGTGGTGCTGCTCAATCTGCTGATTATGGTGCCGCTGTTATTGCTGTTCGGTGAAGTCACCCCCAAGACCATCGCGGTCACCAACCCGGTGGCCATCAGCACGCGGCTTATCGCCACGCCCATGTCACTGTGGGTAAAAGTAGTGGCGCCATTTCGCTGGTTGGTGAGGCTGCTCTCGGAGCGGATCACCACCATGCTGGTGGGGCCGGAGAAGAGGGCCGAGAATATCCTCCACGTGGATGAATTCCGCACCATGGTGGAGGAGGTGGTGGAACACGGCGAGCTCCATGCCACCGAGCGTATCCTCATCGATAATCTGCTGGCGGCAGGCTCGACTGAGGTGGTAGAGATCATGATCCCGCGCACCCGTGTTGCCTTCATCAATAGCGAGCTCTCGGTGCCCGAGATGGTCGGGCAGGTGAGGAACCTGCGTCACCGCCGTATCCCGGTCTATCGCGGCCATCGCGATACCCTGGTCGGTATGCTCCATGCCGAAGACCTGATGCAGTTGGCACTGGAAGGGGCCGATTTCACCACGGTAAAGCCTGAGGTGCTGTTACATCCGGTCACCATGGTGCCACCGACCAAGAAGGTCGATGAGATGTTCGAGTTCTTCCTGCAACACAACTCCCAGGCCGCAGTGGTATTGAATGAGTTTGGC
>JBFFJV010000172.1:0-5889 GCA_041555695.1 Thiohalomonadaceae bacterium
CCGCGCTCGTAGACCCGCAGGCGGATGTGTTCCTTGCTTAGCACCTGCATAAAGCCGACATTCACCCGCTCGGGAAACAGCGGGTGGGATTCGAGTTGCGGCCCGAGGCTCTCTACCGGGGCACGCTCGATATCCGCCACCTCCAGCACCACATGCGGGTTGCCCATAGAGACCACGCCAATGGGCAGCACATCCCCATCCAGTTCCAGCTCATAGACCAGCTGCTCAGACTGTGCGTTAAACGGCAGGCTGGCCGGGGAGAAGTTGGGAACTCCCATGTTCACCCGCACCAGGCCGCTATCCTCTATATAGAGGGTGATGATGCCCGAGGCAGTCTCGACTACGATTTCGTCTTTATCCGTGAGCCCCTTATCGCGTACAAAGCGGGCAAAACAACGCGCCCCGTTACCGCACTGCTGAACCTCAGAGCCATCGGCGTTAAAGATGCGGTAGCGAAAATCGACGCCCCTGGAGTGAGAGTGCTCGACCAGCAACAGCTGATCGCAACCGATGCCAAAACGGCGATCCGCCAGGGCGCGCACCTGACGACTGGTAAAGGTAATGGGGTGGTTGATCACATCGATCACCACAAAGTCATTACCCAGCCCGTGCATTTTGGTGAAATCTATTGTCATCTCAGTAGATTAACGACAAGCCAGAACAAAGAAAAGGGGCGTCTGCACGGCAAATTGACGATTGCACAAAAAGAGGGCGTTCTGCACGGGGATGGTTTAGGATTACATCGTATATTAGCGCCCCCTAATGCAGCTGGGTGAACCGCTAAAACGATGAGTACACGCATCATAGACCCGCCGAAAGAGCGTCGAGCCGCGACACTCTTTCTCGACCTGACGCTCGTCATTTTCCTCATCGATGCCCTGTTCGTGGCGATTAACCTCTATGCCAGCAACCGCACCCTGGAACGTACCCTGCATTCACAGAGTGAGGAGTTACGCTCCAGTTATGACCTTGCCGTCTCCCTGACCTAACGCAATATGATGCAGCTGGCGATGTACATTGCCAACGACCCGGAGATACAAACCCTGTTCCTGCAGGGTAAAAGGGCCATCGAGGCCGAGGGGGGAGGAAAAAGCGCAGGTTATGGCACAGCGGATGCTGGAGGCCATTGGCGAAATACGCCTGCCACTACCAAGTGGTGAAGAGTTACAAGTTACCGCCAGTATCGGCATCGCGCAGTGGAACGGCCAGGAGGGGATTCAGCAACTTATTGAGCGTGCGGACCAGGCACTCTACCAGGCCACACACCGTGGCCGTGACCGTATTGAACTGGCACAGCCGTCACTCAAGGCAGGCGAAAACGACTAGATTTTTGATCGCCGGTAGTTAGCCACCAGCAACACCACACCAGCCAGCCAGGCGGCAACCACCAGCGGGAGATCCGCCGTCTCCCCTACCAGCAGGACCACCAGCCCCTGGCCGAAGGCCAGGCCAATCATCAGGTATAGCAGGACCATAATGGCCGAATTGGTACGCGTGTTCATATCTGCCTCTATCAGTTAATCAGTTGCGGCAGACTCCTTGCCCCAGAAGCGACATGATAGTGGTGCTAGCGGCAGATCTCAGAGATGTTGTTCACAGTTATTAGCGGTCACTCTGCGGCATCAATGCACAGAGTTCGCTGGCCATCGAGGTGAACAGCGGGATGCGGTGACTATGGCGGCGATAGAGCATACCGATGCGCCGGCTGGGCTCGGGTGACGCAAAGGGCAGGTAGCGCACCGCATCGCCCTTTGCCGTGCGTTTGGGCACGGCGAGCTCAGGCATCAGGGTGATCCCCATCCCCTCGCCCACCATGTGGCGCAAGGTCTCCAGGCTGGTGGCATGAAAGGCGCCATACTCACTGGCCCCGGCGCTGAAACAGACATCCAGTGCATGCTCACGCAGGCAATGCCCCTCCTCCAGTAGCATCACCTCGCGCTCATTAAGGTCCTGCAGGGTGGCCTGCTTTTTCTTTGCCAGCGCCTCCCCCTTCGGCACCGCCAGCTGAAACGCTTCGCGAAACAGGTCGACCTCGACAAAGTCATGGTCCGGTACCGGCAACGCCAGGATCAGCAGATCCAGCTCGGCATTACGCAGCCGCTCCATCAGCACATGGGTCTGCTGCTCATGCAGCCACAGCTTTAAATCGGGATAGGCCTTTTTTAGCCGGGGCATCAGCAGCGGCAGCAGATAGGGGGCAACGGTGGGGATCAGCCCCAGCTGCAGCTCACCGGCCATCGGGTCGTGAAAACTCTCGGCAATGCCCTTGATCTCGCGTGCCTCTGACAGCACCCGACGCGCCTGCGCAGCCACGGCCCGACCCGCCTCGGTCATCACCACATGTCGGCTACTGCGCTCCACCAGCATCACCCCCAACTGCTGCTCCAGCTTTTTCAGCTGACCACTGAGGGTCGGCTGGCTGACAAAGCAACGCTCGGCGGCACGGGCAAAGTGCCCCTCCTCTTCCAGGGCCAGCAGATACTCAAGATCACGCAGTTTCATCGTCATTTAAACCCGGGACAATCAATAGGTAATACCTATCAATATAATAGATACAAACGATTTTATCTATCCAGCATTCATTGCGATACTGTACGGGAATTCTAGACAACGGCTACGGCCAACACACAAATCGAGGAGCATCACCATGTTAGAGAACCGCGAAGGACAGATGGTACCGAACGTTACCTTCAAGACCCGCCAGAACAACGCCTGGGCCGATGTCACCACCAACGATATCTTCAAGGGCAAGACCGTCGTGGTCTTCTCCCTGCCCGGTGCCTTCACCCCTACCTGCTCTTCCAGCCACCTGCCCCGCTACAACGAGCTGGCCGGTGTTCTCAAGGAGAACGGCGTAGATGAGATCGTCTGCATCTCGGTGAACGATGCCTTTGTCATGAACGCCTGGGCCGAGGATCAGGAAGCCGACAACGTGACCCTGATCCCCGATGGCAACGGTGAGTTCACCAAGGGCATGGGTATGCTGGTCGATAAGTCTGCCATTGGTTTCGGCAAGCGCTCCTGGCGTTACTCCATGCTGGTAAAGGACGGCGTGGTGCAGAAGCAGTTCATCGAGCCCGAGGTCGAGGGCGACCCCTTCGAGGTCTCTGACGCCGACACCATGCTGCGCCACATCAACCACGACGCCAAGGCCCCGGCTGCGGTGACCATTATCACCAAGCCCGGCTGCCCCTTCTGCGCCAAGGCCAAGCTGCTGCTTGAGCAGAACAACATGCCCTTTGAAGAGGTGGTACTGGGTCGTGATGCTACCCTGCGCACCCTGCGTGCCATCACCGCCAGCGAGATGGTGCCGCAGGTCTTCATCAACGGTGACCATGTAGGTGGCTCCGATGACCTGGAAAAATACCTGGGCTGATTAGCCTCCAGCACTAATGAAAAAGGCGGAACAGTTGTTCCGCCTTTTTTGTGCCCGCTGATAAATACGTGAAGTGCTACTCAGCGGGTGCCACCGCCTCTTCACTCACCAGAGGAAACAGCAGGCGGAAGGTCGTACCCTCACCCTCCTCACTATCCAGCAGGATATGCCCCTTGTGCTCATGCATGATGCCGTCGACCACGGAAAGCCCGAGACCAGTGCCGGAGGTGGCCTTTTTCGTCGAGATAAACGGCACAAACAGATCCTTTTTCACCCCACTCTCGATACCCGGACCATTATCATTAACGGCGATCTCCAGGTATTCACCCTCGACCCACTCATGGCAGGAGGCGCAGTAGTTATGCTCGAGCTTTACGCTACGGGCGGTGATGGTGATCTCACCAGCCTCTCCCATCGCATCGCGGGCATTGACGCACAGATTCATCAGCGCCTGCTCCAATTGCAGAAAGTCGGCATAGAGTTTCGGCATCTCCGCATCGAGCTCAAGCGTGAACTCGATGCTACTCGGAAGGGTGGCCCACAGCATCTTGACGACATTGTGTACCGCCTCACTGGCGTCGATGAACTGGGGCTGAATCGTGTCGCCACGGCAAAAGGTTAACATCTGCTGAATCAGTTTTTTCGCCCGGGTACCCGACTGCTCAATCTCGTTAAGGTATTGCCCCAGCTTGTCGTCATTAGCCGGGTGCACCATCCTTGATAGTTCGGTGTAGCCAATGATACTGCTGAGGATATTGTTAAAGTCATGGGCAATGCCGCCGGTAAGCTTGCCCACCGTCTCCATCTTATTGGCATTACGCAAACGTGCCTCGGCCACCTTGCGGTAAGAGCTGGTCTGCAGCGACTGCACCAGGTGGGTGACGCGATTACGCAACACCGCCCAGTGAATAGGCTTGGTAATGTAGTCGATAGCACCAGCCTCATAGGCCCTGGTCACCGAGCTGTCATCATTCAGTCCGGTCACCATCACGATCATCGGTTTCTCATCACCCGCCGCCTCAAGGATCCGTTGTGAGGCCTCAAAGCCGGTCATCCCATCCATGATTCCATCCATCAGGATCAGGTGGGGACTCTCACTGGCTGCCAGCTCTACGGCCTGCTGGCCGTTACCGGCCGGCAACACACGATAGCCGTCCTCTGTCAGGATGTGCTCCAACATGGTCAGAAGCGTCGCGTCATCATCCACCACCAGTACCACAGGGGTTTCTCCCTCCAGTAGTAGCTTGTGACTGCATTGTCCCGGTAATCCGTTTAACTGCTCTAAAGCCATCATATAGCTTTCTCTGTATGCAGGGCTGTCCCTGTCGTCTGAGCTGTCGCGTTATCCCAGGTTATGCACAATGTGTGGCTACTAAAACGAGGTTCCAAAGAGAATTACCCCGGTAGCAGGTACACCCATCACGCAAAACGTACGCGCCTTTCAGACAAAATCACATATTTTCAATGCGTTGCGGTTTATTTTGTTTTATACGGGTGAGATATGGGGGGCAATAGAGAAAAACACAATGCGGAGAGGGCTCAGAAAAACGGCTAAACGGAGAGCGTCAAAATTTACAAAAAAAAAGGGCGCAGAAGGCGCCCTTTTTTACAGCAGAAGCGAGGAGCTTACTTGCTGTTGTCTACCATGTACTCAACGGCGGCCTGCAGCTCGTCGTCAGAGCAGGTAGCGCAGAGGCCACGGGCAGGCATGGCATTCTTACCGTTAAGTGCGCTGTTCATCAGAGCATCCATTCCGGCAGCGACACGGGGGCCCCATGCACCGGCATCGCCAAACTTGGGAGCACCGGCAGCACCAGTAGCATGACACATGGCACACTGCGCGTTGTAGACCGCCTCACCAGAGCGGGTACCACCGGCAGCAGCAGCGGGAGCAGCGGCAGGCGCTGCCTCAGGCACAATAGCTGCACCGGTATTCAACTGAGCCACAGGGGCGATGCGGGCAACAACAGCCTCATCGCTCATATCGGCAGGGGCTGCCTTAAGCAGGCTATCAAGCAGCGAGTTAATGCCTAGAATTAATGCCACAGCGACGATGACTCCGCCTACGAAAAAACCAAATTCAGTATTTGTTTTGTTGCTCACGTCGAACTCCTAACTATCTAATAAATAAACTGATATTCGCCAAAAAGCCATCATCATCCGTACCCATTCCAAATACGGGAGGATCGAAATCGCAACCGGAGAGGCTCCACGAAATCCGATTATTCGCGGGACGAAAGCGCATTAGTATATACCGGAATAGTGATTTTCACGAAATATTCATGATCTTTCCCTTACTGGGGTGATTTCATAGAGTTAAGAATAGCCCCTATGCTAGAATCTACCGCTGTAACGCGCCCGTAGTTCAGCTGGATAGAATATCGGCTTCCGACGCCGACGGTCAGAGGTTCGAATCCTCTCGGGCGCGCCATATATATCAAAGTGTTACGTCACTTCCAGCCACACCCATTTTTTCTTGTGACCATATTGTGACCATCCTGTGACCACACCCC
>JBFFJV010000173.1:0-5877 GCA_041555695.1 Thiohalomonadaceae bacterium
CCCGTTGTTTTAACTCCACCGGCCACTCATACCAGGGTTTGTCATGGTGTTGTCCCTTAAGTGCGATAAACAACGCGTAGTCATGCAACCAGCTGCCATGGTTGTGATAAAAGAGACGCGCCTTTTCGCGCCACGTCTCATCCGCCAGTTGCTGAAAACGGTGATGCGCCTCTTTCAGGCAACGCCGCCGATAGTGCTCACCACTTTCGCCCTCTTTGATCGGCGTGCGCACTAACCAGCCTCTATCCTCAAGCCACTCCAGACTGATCAGCAGCGGATTACCAGCCTGTGATGAGAGACATTGATAGGGGGAGCGGTCCTCATGGGTCGGCCCAATCGGCAACATCTGCCAGACTTTAAAACCGTGTGCCCGAAGAAACTCAATAAAGCGGTAAGCCTGGTGGCCGATATCGCCACTGTCCAATGGTCCGGGAAGAGAGCTTGGATGCAGTAACACCCCGGCACGGCGTGCCTTGTTGACCGTATGATAAGAGGATGCCGTGTTCATCGAATCACTGCTGCTGTCCCGGTAACATGGTGCCTACCGTGGTTGAGTGATCACAACCGAAGCTGAAGGCGCGGGAGAGATACTCCGGCGGCTCGACCTGCATCATCTGGTAAAGATTGCTCAGGTGCAGGCGGTACTGCTCATCAAATGCGCTAACCGACTCGGCGGCATTGTGCTCACCAAACCACCAGAACCAGTCTGAACTTTCGCAGGTTGCCAGCTGCAACTCGAGCTGCTTCATCTGGTCTGCACTGTGACGCCCCTCAAGGCTTACCCGGTCGAACACCTTTTTGGCTTCCACCAGCATATCCCAGGCGCGGTTCTTATCCTTCTCACCGATCCAGGTAGAGAAGGTGCCATAGACCCAGCTACCGGCTACAATCTGCGGTAGCGGGGCACGCTCATTATGCTCTGACAGATAGTCGCTATAGGTCGTCATCGACAGCTGGGGATGTTGCGCCAGTTGTTCATACAGGGCATTGAGGAAATAGTAACCATTTGACGGGTAGTACTCCCACGCATTCTCGCCATCGAGAATAATCGAGACGATAGCTCCCGGTTCTTCGGCACAGTTTCCGGCTATCTGTTCCAGGTGATGAATTAAATTGGCGACGGCATCATCGGCATGCCAGTCGGCGTATTTAAAACCAATAAGGTCTGACAGCCCATCATCCCTGAAAAAACAGGCCGCCTTAGTACCCCGGTACTGATAGGGCTGATGTATGCAGTTTTCTGCCACCGTGCCCGACTGCTGTTGTGAATGGCGTAAAACACTCTCGCCACTGGCCAGCCACTTTAGCCCCTGCTCTGCGATAAGCTCAACCGTCTCACCACTGATACTCCCCTCTGAGGGCCAGCAGCCGCTCGGGGCAAAACCAAAGTAGCGTTTAAAGACTTCTATCCCATGCTGTAGGTGCCAGCAGGAGCGTTCACGCCCGCCCGGATACGTGCTGGCCAGCGGTAACTCCACATCTGGCATCGCCTCTTCGGCTGACTTCAGATCAATTAACAGGGGAACGATGGGGTGGGCATAGGGGGTGACCGATAATTCAATACGCCCCGTCTCTGCCAGTGTACGGTAGCGCGCCATGACACCACTGACCAGTTCATGAATCACCTCCACCAGCAGGTGGCGTTCGTGTACGCTAAAGTGCTGTCCTTTCTCTAGCAGGTTCTTTATGCGTGAATCCGATTCACGCACCGTCTCGGCGATCCAGGCCAGGTGATACCAGACCAGCAGGTCCGAAATAAACTGCTCGGAGTAGTAAACCAGACGCTCCGGTTCGCTAACGGCAAGCTGTGCCATCTCATTTAGCACCTTGAACTGCTCATGGCGGTCGACCAGCCGCTCCTTATTGGCACGCAGACAGGCCTTAATCAGGTGTAATCGCTTTTCATGTTCCAATGACAGCACCGGGTCGGCAAGGGCGGCGAGTAGTGGGTCGCGCAAGGCCCTGCCCTGATTCAGGTAGCCGTCGAGCTGTGCGGCGTAGTCGTCAATCTGCTCCAGCAGTACCGGCGCAAAGTTGACCACTGCCCGTGCGGCGACATGGTTCTCCAGGTGCGCCACCATATCAACATAGTCCTTGATGGTGTGCAGATAAGTCCAGGGCTGATGGTATTCACCATTGCGCAGGTCGCGGTATTCGGGCTGGTGCATATGCCAGTAGAGCACCACATTCAGTGGTGGCAGCGGGCTTGCCTTATCGGACATAATGAACGTTCTGCCCCAGCATATCAGGGGTAACCAGCACGACCCCTTTGGGTGAAATGTGAAAACGTTGCCGATCCTCCTCCTCATTGATGCCAATGGTGGTGCCATCCGGGATAACGCAATACTTATCGATAATGGTGTGGTGGATACGGCAATTACTGCCGATGGTGACATCGGGCAGAATCACCGAAGAATCAATTTCCGTATAACTATCAACCGTGACATTTGAGAACAACAGGGAGTGGCGTACCTGTGCCCCGGAGATGATGCACCCGCCCGACACCATGGAGTCTACCGCCATCCCTCTTCGCTCATCATCATCGAAGATAAACTTGGCCGGGGGCAACTGTTCCTGATTGGTCCAGATCGGCCACTCTTCATCGTAAAGATTCAGCTCGGGGGTGACACCGATCAACTCCAGATTGGACTCCCAGAACGAGTCGACCGTACCCACATCCCGCCAGTAGGCCTGTACACCGCTATGGCTGTCGGTAAAGGGATAGGCGTAGACCTGGTATTTATCTATCGCATGGGGGAGCACATCCTTGCCGAAATCATGGCTCGAGTTGGGGGTGTCGGCATCGCGGATCAGCAGCTCGATCAGCAGGTCGGTATTGAAGACATAGATCCCCATAGAACAGAGGGCCTCATCCTCCTTGCCTGGCGTCGGTTCAGGATGTTGTGGTTTTTCGACAAAGGTCTGAATGCGCATCTCAGAGTCCACCCCCATCACACCAAATGCGGAGGCCTTCTCCAGTGGCACCTCGATACAGCCCACGGTCACATCGGCCCCGTGTTCAACATGCTGGGCCAGCATCGGACCGTAATCCATCTTATAGATGTGATCACCGGCCAGGATCAGCACATAGTCCGGAGAGTGTGCGCGGATAATATCCAGATTCTGATAGATGGAGTCAGCCGTCCCCTCATACCAGGAGGCACTGGTACGCTGCTGTGCCGGGATTAATTCCACGAACTCACCGAACTCACCACGTAAGTGTCCCCATCCGCGCTGAACATGCTGGATCAGCGAGTGCGCCTTGTATTGCGTGAGCACGGAAACACGGCGTATCCCGGAGTTAATGCAATTCGATAGCGGAAAGTCGATGATGCGAAACTTGCCGCCGAAGGGTACGGCGGGTTTGGTGCGCCACTCTGTCAGCTGTTTCAGCCGTTCACCACGACCGCCCGCCATGATCAGGGCGAGGGTATTTCGCGTCAGGTTACTAACAAAACGCGGTGATTGATTGTTCTTCATCCCTGTCCTCTCCTGTGGCTGCCGTGCAGTATCTGTGTTTTCAAGGTGTTGCCCCTCTTTGCAGAATACAACGCAATTATTGCGCCATGATGAAATAGGCATCCACCATAACAGATGCGTAGTGGGATGCGCTTTAACTATGCAATTATCATTAACAGCAGGGTGATATCGCCCCATTCCGGTGCGCAGGGACAAGATAACCCGTTCAACATATAGCACAATTTAGCCTAGGCACTAGCAGAAACTATGCACATTGATGAAATGTGCATAAATATTGCTGTCAGGCATATACTGTCGCGGCGCGAAGTCGTTTAAGATTTCGCACATATACTATGGGATACGCAGATTATGGCACTACACGATGATACTCAAAATGGCGTAATAGACTCCATTAGCCCTGCGATTGATCGGCGGGAGCTCGACAGGATCGCCGCCGCCAATCAGCACGACCCATTCTCCATCCTTGGCAACCAGAGCAGATACTGCGAGCATTTCGTACTGCTCTACCAGCCGGCGACCTCCCTGCTGACCCTCGCCGAAACCGGCGATGAATTACCACGCCTGCCGGATAGTGATTTTTTTATCTGTACAGAGCCCGCCAGCGAGCTTGGTGCCCATTACGCTATCACCCGCACGGACACCGACGGTCGCGTCACTACATTTTATGACCCCTATAGTTTCGGGCCACAGCTCAGTGATTTTGATCTGGATCTCTTCTCCGCCGGTAAGCACCTACATATCTACCGGATTCTGGGGGCACACCAGAAGACCATTGATGGCATCGCCGGTGTGCTGTTTGCTACCTGGGCCCCTAACGCGTCACGCGTCAGTGTCGTTGGAGAGTTTAACGAGTGGGACGGGCGACGCCACCCGATGCGTTCACGAGGCAGTAGTGGCGTATGGGAGCTGTTTATACCCGGTATCGACAGTAATGCCCTCTATAAATATGAAATCGGCCATCGCGCAAGCGGCCTGTCGCAAACCAAGACCGATCCCTATGGACAGCAGTTTGAGATGCGCCCGCACACCGCATCGATAGTCCGCGATGAGTCTGAATTCAGCTGGCAGGATCAGGGCTGGCTGGAGCAACGGGAGATCTCCGACTGGCTGCATCAACCGCTCTCTATCTATGAGTGCCACCTCGGTTCCTGGCAGCGCGATGAGAACGGTGGTTTCCTCAACTACCGGGAGCTGGCCCACCGTCTGGTCGACTATCTCACGGAGACCGGATTCACCCATGTGGAGCTGCTGCCGATCACCGAGCACCCGCTCGATGCCTCGTGGGGCTACCAGACGACCGGGTATTTTGCCGCCACCAGCCGTTTTGGCACGATCGATGATTTTCGCTATTTTGTCGATTACTGCCACCGCCACCAGATCGGCGTGATTCTCGACTGGGTGCCTGCACACTTTCCCAAAGATGCGCATGGTCTGGCTCGTTACGACGGCACGGCACTCTATGAGCACGAAGACCCGCGTCGCGGCGAGCACCGGGACTGGGGAACTCTCATCTACAACTATGGCCGCAATGAGGTGCGTAACTTTCTCATCTCCAGCGCCGTATTCTGGCTTGAAGAGTGTCACCTTGACGGACTGCGGGTTGATGCGGTGGCATCGATGTTATACCTCGACTACTCACGGGAGCAGCACGACTGGCTTCCCAACCTGCACGGTGGTAATGAGAACCTTGAGGCCATCGACTTTATGCGTGAGTTAAATACCATTACCCATGCCAACTTCCCGGGCACCATGATCATGGCCGAGGAGTCGACCGCATGGCCCCAGGTCACCCGACCGACTAACCTCGGTGGCCTTGGCTTTAGCATGAAATGGAACATGGGCTGGATGCATGACACCCTGAACTATGTGACAAAGGATCCAATTCACCGCCACTATCATCACGACAAATTGACATTCGGTCTGCTCTACCTGTTCAGTGAAAATTTCATCCTTCCCTTCTCACATGACGAGGTGGTGCATGGCAAGGGATCGATGCTCAACAAGATGCCGGGCGATGAGTGGCAGCGTTTTGCCAACCTGCGTCTGCTCTATAGCTACCTGTACACCTATCCCGGAAAAAAACTGCTGTTTATGGGTTGCGAATTTGGCCAGGGCACGGAGTGGGATCACGACACCATTCTCGACTGGTATGTACTGCAATACCCGCACCACGCGGGGATGAAAAAACTCATCACGGACCTTAATGGACTCTACCGTCAGCAGAACGCCCTGCACTACTACGATTTTGATCACGATGGCTTTGAATGGATCGATTGCCATGACACCGATCAGTCCACCCTGTCGTACCTGAGAAAGAGCGATACCGAGACGGTAGTGGTGGTACTGAACTTTACCCCGGTGGTGCGTGACAACTATCGTATTGGTGTACCCGATAAC
>JBFFJV010000174.1:0-5871 GCA_041555695.1 Thiohalomonadaceae bacterium
CCTTCACCCCAGCTATCTGCTCATCGGGTATCAGGTAATCCCAGACATACTTCCCCAGTAAATCGTTCGACTGATAACCCGTTACCCGCTCAGCCTCACTATTGAATCGAACGACCTCCCCGTTTCGGTTCATTACACAGATAACATTGCCCACCGTATCCAGTACCGAGTCAATAAACTCCTTCTCGTGGCGCTGTCTTTCCTCACTGATCACGCGGCGTCGATAGTTGAACATAATCAAGGCAGACAAGGCGGTGACAAGTAGCACCAGCAGGATACTCAGCAGGCGCCCCAGCAACAGACTCCCCTTTGCCACGCTTTCACCAAGGGGCTGCACCGCAAGCTGCCAGCGGGCACCGGGGGCACTTATTTCGTGCACGATGGCACTGTCGTCAAACAGCGTGGATTGACCATAGATCATGGAGGCGTCGCCCTCGCCATCAGGAGCGATACGTAAAGCGGACCTGGCATGCAGTCCGTGCAGCTTCAGTCCGCTCTCATCAAGCAGATGTTCCAGCCTGATCACGGCCGAGACAAGCCCCATAAAATGGGCCTCACTATCATTCACATCTGTGCTGTATACCGGGGCACGTACGATAATGCCACTCCCCCCCTGCACCAGATCAAGCGGTGCGGTAGAAACCACCTCCCGCCTGTCCCGTGCCGCCATGGCAGCGTTGCGCTGTAGCGGGTGCGCCAGCACATTCAGACCAATGACCTTTTCATTTCCCTGCAACGGGTAGATGTGGCGCACAACCATGTCCGGGAGCCAGGCAATATGAGCCAGCAGGTGATCATCGTTCAATACAATGTCCGCATACGCAGAGAACTCATCTGCAGTGATCTCCGGATTCAAAGAGATCCAGCGTGACAGATCATGAATAGGCCTGGCACTCTTGTCGAGCAGGGACTGCAAGCGCGAATGCAGTACCTCGCTTTCATGCTGTGTATGTGCCCACTGATCGTTCTGCAGTTCACCAAGACGCATGTCATCATAGGCCAGCGCAACTAACAGCGATGCGACAAAGACCAGTAGCGGAACCGTTACACTCTCTCGTTTCATTATTATTTATACCCAGGCTTCCTGTTGCCATCCAATGTCGCTCAGACATGGCCCCACTTTTGTATTACTGACTTAGATATCAGTGTTGTTTCTCAACGGCAATGCCGTTAAAGCAATCTCGCTATGCACAGTATATCCCTCGGTGCAGGCATTCATTAACATGAGTAAAAACATTATTTAATCACCCAGCTTCGCCAGACCCGACACGACAGGATCTATATCGGCTATTACTTTATTCAGCAAATTTTCAAGTTGTTCCGCAGTGCTGCACTCACTGCAGCCCCCCTGCCTTCTGCACTCGCTACACTCCCTGCAGGCCATCTCCAGGACCCCGGCTGATTGTTGCAGGGCTGTTGCACCATAGGTTCCTGCCACACCTTTAAGACTATGGGCGACAAGTAATACGGCATCGGGATCCCCCTCCTGCATCGAGGTCTGCAGTCGCTCCTTAAAGTCCTGCAGGTAACCGGCAAATTTGCTCAGCATCCGCAAATAAAACTGAGGATTATTATTCGCATGTTTAAGACCGGCAGCCGTATCGATCCCGGGTAACTCCGGGATCAGCTCGTCGCATTCGTTGCCATCATCGCCGCGCGATTTGACCTCAATTTCCGTACGTTCTTCCATTGGTCTAGATGGCTTAATCCACCTTGCCATGGTATTAAACATCATAGAGACATTGATCGGCTTAACAATATAGTCATTGACTCCCGCTTGTAGCGCACGTTCCCGATCGACAGCCATGGCATTGGCCGTCATGGCGATAACAGGTAGCGCTTTGAAACACTCCTGTTCGCGTATTTTCAGGGTGGCAGTGTAGCCATCCATCACTGGCATCTGGCAATCCATCAGTACGCCATCGAACTGTTCGCGTTCCAGGAGATCCAGGGCTTCCTGCCCGTTAGTCACCGTCTCAACCGTCAGGCCATTGCTAACCAGGATCTCCCGTGCCAGCTCCTGATTAAGCTCATTATCTTCCACCAGCAATACCCTGGCACCGCGTAAGTTGAGGATGGCTTCGCAGGCATCCTCCTGAAGCTTGTTGCCTGCCGTACTACTGGGCGGCGTAATTTCGCCCTGCTGTTTCTCAAGACGGACGGAAAAGTGAACCGTAGTGCCGATATGGGGTGCACTTTCCAGCCATATATCCCCCCCCATCAACTCAGCCAGTTTCTTGCTGATGGCCAAACCAAGTCCGGTTCCCCCATATTGGCGGGTGGTAGAGCTGTCCGCCTGGGTGAAGGAGTTAAATAATTTCCCCTGCTGCTCTTGGCTCATACCGATACCGTTGTCACACACCCAGAAGTGCAGCAGGGCCTCATCCTCGCTATCCTCCACGAGCCTGACACCAATCTGAACTTCACCGCCTTCCTGGGTAAACTTAACGGCATTATTACCCAGATTGATGAGGATCTGGTTGAGCCTGTACGGATCGCCAACCAATCCAACAGGAACATCAGCGGCAACATCAAACTGCAGATCAATCGTCTTTTCCCTCGCCTTGAGGCCGATCAGGTTCACCAGGCTGTCCATGACATCTTCCAGACGGAAGTTGATCTCCTCCATCACCAGCTTGCCCGATTCAATCTTGGAGAAGTCGAGAATATCGTTGAGAATCCCCAGCAACCCCTCTGCTGAATAGTGCACCTTCTCAACAAAGTTGCGTTGTTTTGTGTCAAGCTCCGTCTGCAACGCCAGATGCGACATACCAATGATGGCGTTCATCGGTGTTCGAATTTCGTGACTCATATTCGCCAGAAATTCACTCTTTGCCTGGTGTGCCTTCTCGGCGGCATCCCTGGCAGACTCCAGCTCAGAGTGTGCCCACATGATTTTATCGGACATACTATCCATTGCCCGGGTTAGCTTGCCAACCTCGTCATTGGATAAATCGATAAGCGCAACCGACCTGTCCCCTTGAGAAAACTTCTCAGACCACAGCAACAGTTTCATCAAACGGCGGGCAAACCTGCGCGCAACAAAAAAGGCCAGCGTAATAAGCAGCACAAAACCGCTAACCCCGATGGCCGCCGTCACAACCAGATTGTTATTGGCTGCCGCTATCGTCAAATCCTGTCCTTGTCGAATATATTCGAATTCCTGCTGAATAATCCTGTCAATAATGTCGGCCATCTCAGACACATACACCTGCTCAGCCGTAGTCCACACAACGAAGGCGGCCTCCTTCTCAAAATTCTCGCTCTCTGATAATGCCTTCGTCACCTCTTTAAAATAGTTTCCCGACAACTTCATTAATAACGAAAGGTCTACGTATGAAATATCCTGGGCCTGTTCAAATGATCCGAGTAAGGCCCTTATTTCGGCGTTGATGCTCTCTTTTTGCCGCATCATTTTTGTTGCGAGTTCCGACATCTCCTGAGCATCCTCAGACACCAGGTGTTTCAGCCCCAGCGAACGGAATAGCGAAACGCCCTTATCAACAGTGTGCAATGAATCTGCATGATGATTATGGATATCATAAAACTCTCTAGCACCATCAAACGCTGCCTTTAGATTAAAGGTAGCGAACAGCGTGCCTGTCACGGCAACGATGGCTATAAAGATAATGGGCACCGCGATCTGCTGAAACAGTGAACCGCGCTGTAATAAACTTGGCATCACGTACCTAACCGTCAATATTCAGATAATTTAAAGCCGGCATCTGAAAGGATTTTTTGACCAACAGCCCCCTGAAGGAAGCGCATAAAGGAGTGGGCGTCGGGAAGATTGGCGGCACCGGTAACAAACGAGGAGTAGTATCGGATAGGCTGATGCCACGCCTCATCTACCTCATAAACCACTTTCATGCCGTCATTCACATTGGTAGCAAATAAAATACCGATGGTTCCGTGTTCGGATGCGGCCACCGTATCTGCTAACAGGGTGATATGCTTCTGGGTTGAAATCTTTCCCTTCACCGAGTCCCAGAGTTCTGTCGCCTCAAGCGCCTGCTTGGCATAGCGACCAAACGGTGCCGTCCCGGGATCGCCAATCATAATGGTTTTAACCTTGTCAGATGCCAGTTCATTCCAGCCATTAAATTTTATCGGATCGCCTTTCGCTGCAACCGCCACAAGTGAGTTCCCCCACAGGCTGCTCACCGCGTTTTCATCCACCACCCTGGACTTAACCATTTTATCCATCCACTCCTTGTTGGCAGAGATATAGATATCGGCCGTGATCGCTTTACCTTTTAAACCTTTTGCCAGTCGTCCGGACGATTTGCAGATAAAGTTAACCGTGGCAACATGCTGCTGCTCATACAAGGTGGCCACCGCCTTTAATACACTACAGGTGGAGTTAGCCGCAGCCACTGTCAACTCGCCAGCATGAGCCGGCCCAAACATCAGTAGCAACAACAGGAGTGGAAGTGAAACCCTGGTGGTGTTGGCAGTATTTTTCATTTCAATATCCTGCAAATGATAATTATTAATAAACACCTCACTGTGATCCTGATGCCGTGTATTCCAACACAGCACTTTCCCGGTTTTGCCGTTAAGGCGGTATAGCTGGGGCTCTCAGGGTCGCCTGACTAAAAACCCACTCAAAGCAGACAGCCCTAACTACTCAGCCACGACACCTGTTAGCGGCTTAATCAATCTGTCTGTGCAAGGCGCTCCCGGTACTCACTGCAGCTCAGTGCCTGCAGAGAGTCCAATGCCGCGAGCTGCTCTTCGCTGATCACCCGGCTATCCTTCTTTACCTGCAGTTCAAGCTGCTTGCACATCAAATGAAGTCGTAACATGCCAAGGTTGCCACTACTGCCTTTAAGTGTGTGGCAAATGCGCTGCTGTACCTCAAGGTCTCCGCTATTCATCGCCGCCTGCAGGTTATCCAGCTGCTTTACGACATCGCTACAGAAAGTCTGCAGTGTCATACTGTGTCCGTCCTCTCCAAGCAGCTCCTGTAATTCATCAAATAGCGTCTCATCAATCAGCGGCTCAGCCTGCGACCCGCTGGAGTCAACATTGAGCCCCCTGCCAATCACCTTTCTGAGTGAGGCCAACTGAAATGGCTTGGACAGATAGTCATCCATCCCTGCATCGAGACAGAGTTTTGCATCCCCCTCCATCGCATTGGCGGTCAGGGCGATAATGAAGCTCTTTTTCTCATCATGACGCTGTTCATGCTGACGAATATTCGCGGTCGCATCGAAGCCATTCATTACCGGCATCTGTACATCCATCAGGATAATGTCGTAGCGCTTCTGCTGGCGCATCTCAAAGGCCTGCAGTCCATCTTCCGCAATATCCGCCACTACCCCCATCTTTTTCAACATCGCCTGCGCCACCATACGGTTGACGGCGTTATCGTCTACCAGCAGTACCGACATATCGAGCGGGATCTCGATATCCGAGGCCAACGCAGATTGCGTGCCTTCCGTACTTACTCCATGTTCACCGCCCACCAGGCGCAACAGGTGCTCATGCAGCAGCTTGCGTCGTAACGGCTTACGCAGCACTACATCAATCGCCTCGCAGGCCGTTGCCTCGGCATAGAGCGCATCGACTGCCGAAGAGTGCAGCAGCACCCTGGCGCCATAATTCGGGTAGTCGGCGGCAACCTTTGTCGCCAGTTCCACACCATTCATCCCGGGCATCTGATGGTCCAGCATCAGCACATCGTAGTGTTGTCCGGTAGCCACAGAATCTTCGATTAGCGACAATGCCTCTTCGCCGCCAGCGGCGCTACCGTAGCCGACATTCCAGCTCTCCATGGTGCGTTCAAACAACATCCGGTTGGCATCAATATCATCAACGATCAACACCTTCTTACCGGCAAGTAGCTGTTCCGTGCCACTCACCGCC
>JBFFJV010000175.1:0-5866 GCA_041555695.1 Thiohalomonadaceae bacterium
ACGTTCTCGCCCGGATGTGCCGCATAAAGTACCAGTGGCGACAGCAGTACCGTCGCAGCGAACAGGGTCGTCAGGAGTCGTCTAGCCATTTAGTTGATCACCTCAATGGTATATTCATCGCCAATCTTCCACTCACCACTGCGCAGCACCAGAATAAAGCCCTTGCGGGTGGTGTCGCGGTAGTTATCGGAACGATAGCGCTGCAACAGCTTGACCGTAAGTGAATTGTCGCTGGTGCTGCTGACCTCAAAGTCACTCAGCATGACCTCAATCTTTTTCGGTTTTTTCAGGCGCACGCGCCGCTCCGCCTGCCACTGTGCACGGGTCAAATCGCGTGGCGGCAGGAACTCATCGTCATAGGCGGCAAGATAGGCCTCGACATCATTGGCCGACCAGGCCGCGGCCCACTGCTTGAGTGCGGCGATGGCGCCACCGGCATCAAACTCCACTGCGCTCGGTGGCGGTGTGGCCTGCGCAACGGCAACAGGCTCTGTGCGCCGGGGGGCTGGAACCACTGTCGGGGTGGGGGGGGCTGTCTGTTCAGCTTTTGCGGCCGGTTTGGGTGAGGGTGTCGACACGGGCTCCGGTTTCACCGCAGGCTTTGGTGCCGCTTGCGCTACCCGGTCTGGCACAGGCCTGGCTGCCACCTCCGGTTGCGGCAGCGCCACGACAGTCACCTGCAGCGGCTCTGAGGTGCCGTCGCGATGGTCCAGTGTCACCAGCCTCAGCCCCTGCTGCTTCTCGTTCATACGCAGGGCCCTGGCGTAGGAGTTACGCGACATCTCCACATAGACACGGCTCAGGTTCTTGTAGATGGCCGCGTAGCGCTGATCACTCTTCATCCCACGGGTGAGCTGCTCGCTCGCCTCCTGCAGGCGACCCGTAGCGGCATACAGCGTGGCAAGGTTGTTATAGGGGGTGGGGTCTTCTGGTGCCTCTTCGATCAGGGCGCGATAGATGGCCTCGGCCTCCTCATTACGCTTCAGCCCAGCCAGCGCATTGGCCTGTAGCAAGCGTGAACGACGCGTTTCAGGCTCTGCTGCCAGCCGATTCAGGGCCTTCTGGTGGCTCCCCGCCTCAATTAGCATGGCCACCTCATCGAGGTTAGCGGCCAGAGGTCCACTCAGTAGGAGTAGCAGAACCCCGGTCAGTGCCTTACCCACAGGTTGATACATGAAAATCCTTGCAGTTATCGTGGCCTCTACCGCGCCACACTTTATATAGACTGCGCAAAGTATATCGGTTGTACCGCTCGGTATAAACCATCACGTCAGGCCGCTAGCTCCACAGCCCCATGGTGCGTTAGCACACAGCCAGGTGCACAGTCGAATAAAAACCGCCAGCTCTGACACGACAACCCTGACACACCTCTGCAGATGACACGTATCTGACATAGTGCGACTGACACGGTGTGTCGCTACCCATATGCCACGGGCACTCCTTCCTTAATTCTCATTCACCTGCTTAAAACCCGCCCATTCCACCACCTGAAACAACACAAAAGAGTGCAGAGCATTCCATAGAACAAACGCTATCTATTTCATTTTTAAGGGAGAATCTTTTTTCTGTTTTCCACATTGAATTCTCTCAGATCTGATATAGGCTTTGGGTTGCAAAGGGTGCAAATCATCGTATGGTTGCATAGTGCTATTTACTCGAACTGACGCGAATTAATGGCTACTGATTTCTCTCTAACAGCAAATTAAGTAGTACTGTCCGCGATGTTCAGTGAATGGCTACTGTCGGTAAGGTCAACTTATCGCAAATGCTCGGGCAACGCACCCGCGTACATACGTGATAGTCACTCCCCTCAGGCTTAGTATTACAGTGCCGCCGAATTTGAACTATAGGCGGAGCGTATTTCAACAAGGAGTAATACCATGAAAAGTTCGAAATGCAGCAAGATCTCGTCATTGCTGGGTGGCGGCCTATTGGCCGCCACCTTGCTGACGGGATACTCATCCGCACAGGCGGGGGTGTTCGACAACATCTTTGAGATGGATGGCAACCCCAATGCCGCATCAGGAGCCCCCAGTGACTGGGAGGATCTCTACAACAACGGTGATGCCATCGTTAAGCTAGTCCCCATTACCGACCGCGTCGGTCTGCCCTTTACTGGCCCCGACAATATGTTCCACCACGGCTGTAAGGACGTTAACGACCTGCTCAACTGTTACGTCAAGGCGGCCGACAAGACCCTGCCCGACAAGAACGACTACGAGAACGGCTCCATCGCCCTCTACAACCTGAGTGGCCTGACATCACCGGAACCCATTGATGGCCTGCCCGGTGGCATGACTGGCTACCATCAGAATGGCGACCTCATCATCGTGATGCAGGGCGATGTCTACGCCCCCAACGGCGACGCCTCCCTCGGCGGCTGGTTCTTCCAGGAGCAGATCCCGGCACCGCTCCCCGGCGAGAGCTTCAGCGTCGGCCGCACCAACGGTGACATCTTCATCGAGGCCGACTTCACCGGCGGCGGCTCGGATGTCACCTTTGCCGTCTACACCTGGAACACCGGCGTGAAGAAGAATCTGCAACAGCTGATTTCAGGCGAGGGGCTGCGCTGTGGCAATCTCGCCAACCCGCTGGGCTGCGCCATCTCCAATGACGCAGGTCCTGTCGATACCGTGTGGCCCTACATCGCCAAGGGGGATGCGGCACCAAATCCCTATAGCGACCAGTACCCCACCACCACCTTCTTCGAGGGGATCTTCAACTTCTCCGCGGCGCTGCGCCTGCTGGGGCTGAATGAGGGGTGCTACACCAACTTCCTCTACGAGACCCGCTCCTCGCACTCCATCGACGCCAAGCTGCATGACTACATCCTTGGCGAAATACCGATGTGCGGTGTCGAGGTGACCAAGACCGGGCCGACCCAGTCCAAGCCGACTGACGATACCCAGTACACCATCACCATCGAAAACACCGGTTTGGTACCGCTAACCGAGCAAAGCATCAATGACACCCTGCTCGGCGACCTATCGGGTGATTGTGCCAATATCCTCAATCCCGGCGATATCTGCACCATCAATGCTAACCGCACCGTTCTGGCGACCGACCCCGACCCGCTGCCCAACACCGTTACCGCCATCTACAACTACGGCAGTGACAGCGTCCAGGACAGCGCAGGCCACTCGGTGGACCTGTTCGTACCCGGTATCAACATTACCAAGACGGGCACCGCCATCTCCAAGGCGGGTGATGATGTGACCTATACCTTCACCATCACCAACCTGACCGACGGCGATCCCGCCACGCCCGCGTATGACGGCTCGGCGCCAAACCTGTTGCTGACCAGCATCAGCGACACCCTGCTGGGCGATATCTCGTCCAACGCCAATGCCGCTGGTTGTGGCACTTTGGCCGTAGGTGGTTCCTGTACCTTCGATATCACCCGCACGGTACTTGCCACCGATGCCGACCCGACACCGAATACGGTAACGGTTCACTACTCACCGGACGGCTTCCCCAACGATATCCCCGACAGCGACTCCCACAGCGTGGACCTGTTCGCCCCGGCGGTGGAGATCATCAAGACCGGTGAAACCGTCTCCAAGGCGGGCGATGCGGTCACCTACCAGTTCACCATCAACAACAAGACCGATGGCGACCTGACCACTGGCGCGCTGGATGGCACTGCTCCCGACCTGGTGTTGGATAGCATCAACGACACCGTGCTGGGCGATCTCGCAACCCCGGCCAATGCGGCGGGCTGCGGTACCCTCAGCCTGGGCGGCTCCTGTAACTTCTCGGTAACGCGTACCGTGCTGGGGACCGACCCGGACCCGCTGGATAACACCGTCACCGTGCACTACCATCCTGTCGACTTCGACAACGACGTAGCTGACAACGATAACCACAGCGTGGATCTGTTCTACCCCGATGTGGAGATCGTGAAAACCGGTGATGCCATCTCCAAGGCAGGGGATCAGGTGACCTACCAGTTCACCATCACCAACAAGACCGATGGCAATCTGAACACGGCGGCTATCGACGGCACCGCACCCGATCTGGTGCTGGCCACCATCAGCGACTCGCTGCTGGGTAATCTCGCAACCCCGGCCAATGCGGCGGGCTGTGGTACCTTGGCCCTCGGCGCCTCCTGTAACTTCTCGGTAGCGCGTACCGTACTGGGAACGGATCCGGATCCGCTGGACAACACCGTCACCGTGCTCTTCAATCCGGAGGGCTTCCCGAATAACATCACCGATACGGATACCCACTCGGTCGATCTATTCGCCCCTGCGGTGCAAATTGCCAAGACCGGGGAAACCATCTCCAAGGCGACTGATGATGTGACCTACCAGTTCACCATCACCAACCTGACTGATGGTGACCTCAACACGGCCGCATTGGATGGCGTTGCCCCCAACCTGCAACTTTCCACCATCAGCGATACGCTGCTGGGTGACTTGGCCACCCCGGCCAATGCAGCAGGCTGTGGCACCCTGGCCTTGGGCGGCTCCTGTAACTTCTCGGTTGTGCGTACCGTACTGGCAACCGACCCGGATCCGCTGGGTAACACGGTCACCGTGCACTACAATCCTGCGGGCTTCGACAACGACATCACCGACAATGATTCCCACAGCGTGGACCTGTTCCATCCTGAAGTGGAAATCGCCAAGACCGGTGATGAGAAGTCCAAGGTCGGTGATGATGTCACCTACACCTTCACCATCACCAACAAGAGTGACGGCGACCTGACCACCGCGGCACTGGATGGCACCGCACCCGACCTGACGCTGGCCAGTATCACCGACAGCGTCATCGGCAGCCTTGCCACAGAGGCGACCACAGCAGGCTGTAACACCCTGCCGCTGGGCTCCTCCTGTACCTTCCAGGTCACCCGTACCGTGCTGGGTACCGACCCGGATCCGTTGGGTAACACGGTGAACGTGCTCTATCACCCGGCTGGCTTCCCCAACAACGTGCCGGATAGTGATAGCCACAGCGTTGACCTGTTCCAGCCCGAGTGGACCCTGGCAAAGATCTGTAAAGATCCGAGCGACGGGGACAGCGAGGTGGTTGTAGGCCAGGATGCCCAGTTCGTGTTCACCCTGAACAACACCAGTTCAGGCGACACACCGGCACTCAACCTGGTCAGCGCCACCGACACCCTGCTGGGCAACATCGCTTCGCAGATGCCGGATCCGCTGCCACTGGGTGAGTCCACCGTGAGCATCAACTACACCACCTCGGCACCGGGTATCTTGAGCAACACCGCTGATGTGGTTTATCAGGTGGCCGGCTTCCCGAACCAGCTGCCGCAGACAGCCAGTGGCTCCTGCACCGTGGTTCCGGGTGACGAGGGTTGTACCCCCGGCTTCTGGAGAAACCACACCGAGCTGTGGGATGGTATTGGTTCAGATGATGTAACCACCACCATCCAGACCACTGATGGCTTCAACGCCACCTTCGGCGTCACCCCGGCCCAGTCCGGCCTGGCTGACACGGTGACGCTGATAGATGCAGTGAACCTGGGGGGTGGCGGCCTGATGGCCCTCAACCGCCACGCCGCGGCCGCCCTGCCTAGCGCGGAGTCTGTGAACTACAGCTACAGCCTGGCAGGGGTCATTGCCCTCTACCGTGATGCGGTTGGAGCGGATGCCGGTCCCGAGTCCATCTACTCGGCACTGGCCAAGCTCTCAGCGGCCAACGAGAAGGGATGCCCGCTTAACTAAAGGAGGAAAAAGCGCCGGGTCGAGAGGCCCGGCGCTTTTTTTTGTCCTAAACTTCAGAACAGAGGCTCGAAACCACATGGAGAATGCCCAATGAGAATAACATGGCAGAACACCAACTTATCTCTGGCAAGCGTACTGCTCATCACCCTCAGTGCCTGCAGTGGAGGGGGCGGGGGCGG
>JBFFJV010000176.1:0-5851 GCA_041555695.1 Thiohalomonadaceae bacterium
CTTTTCTATCGAGGATCGCAAAGAGAATATCCGCCGTGTCGGTGAGATGGCCAAGCTGTTTCTCGAATCCGGGGTGATCTCGCTCACCGCCTTTATCTCACCACTACGAGAGGATCGGCAACGGGTACGCTCCCTGGTACCCCATGGTGACTTCATTGAGGTCTATTGCCGCTGCGGTATTGAGACCTGTGAAGAGCGTGATGTGAAGGGGCTGTACAAGAAGGCGCGTGCCGGTGAGATTAAGGAGTTTACCGGTATCTCCTCCCCTTATGAGGAGCCGCAAAATGCGGAGATTGTGGTCGACACTGACACCCTGTCGTTGGAAGAGAGTGTGGCCAGGGTGATTAAACAGTTGTGTGAGCGTGGCATCATACCTGACGGCTGCATGAGTTAGAGTGCCCGCCACAGGGCGCGAAGCCCATCACGTTTGCGCAGGCGCGGTCGGGCAAAGGGCTCGTCCGCGCACTGCTCCAGCCGATTAATAATCGCCATTCCACCCTCAACAATCAGACGAATCTCCAGGCCGAAACGGCCTTTTAGTTGCCTGCCCAGTGGCGCACCCTGCTGCATCATTTCGCGAGCCCGTGCTACCTGAAAGCGCATCAGTTCAATCATCTCTCTATCATGACTGCGGGCAGCGAAGTGTCTGCTGTTGATACCGAACTGGCGCATCTCATCTTCGGGAATATAGATACGCCCGTTTTCATCAAAATCCTGGGCCAGATCCTGGTAGAAGTTAATCAATTGCAGGGCGCTGCAGACCTTATCAGAGAGTTGCAGGTTCTCCTCCGAATCATTTCCGCTCAGGTGTAGTAACAGACGGCCCACCGGGTTGGCTGAACGGCGGCAGTAGTCGAGCAGTTCTGCAAAGTTGGCATAGCGCTTCTGGCTGACATCCTGGGCAAAGGCGGAGAGCAGGTCGTGAAACAGCTGCAGTGGAAGTTGGTGCCGGGCTATGACATCGGCCAGGGCGATAAACACAGGATCATTGACGGTTTCACCGCGCTCAAGCTGCCGTAGCTTTTCACTATAGCCGTTAAGCAGTGCCAGCCGCTGCTCATGGCTGTAGTGACCTTCATCGGCAAAGTCATCAGCATTACGGGCAAAGGCATAGATCACGGCAATCGGGCGGCGCAGGGCACGCGGCAACAGCCACGAGGCGACGGGAAAATTTTCGTAGTGGGAGCGTGCCAGCTGCTCGCAGTGGCGATAGGCAGACTCAATACTGTGCGCGTTCATCAGGCTTGTGCTAGTTTTTAGAGATAGCGGAGAAAAGTATAAGGAAACCGAGTATGAAGAAGCTGCTGTACTTTATCATTATCCTCGTTCTCGTGGATATCTGGGTGGGGATTAATCTTGCCAACCAGCAGGCGCCGTTTAGTAACCCTTTCGGCAGCCCGGAGTCCCGTGACAAGGCAGTGAAATCTCTGCAGGATACAGCAAGGAAGACGACCGATGCGGTTGAGCGTAAAATTGACGAAATAATCCCAAAGTGAAGGCGATAATGGTGCTAGAGCCACTCAAGGATGGCCCGCGCCTCTGACACCATGCCGTCAGCCTGCCATAGCTCGGGACTATCCTCATCACCGATATAGCCGAATAGTGCCACCAGGGTCTGCATCCCGGCGTTGCGTCCCGCCTCAATATCCCGCTCCGCATCTCCCACATAAAGGCACTGCGCCGCTTCACTACCCGCCTGTTCACAGGCAAGCAGCATCGGTGCCGGGTGGGGTTTTCGCTCCTTTAGCGTATCGCCGCTGATGATGGTGGCGGCACGCTTATTCAGTGCCAGCCCTTCCAGTAGCGGCTCGGTGAGCCAGCCCGGTTTGTTGGTCACCACGCCCCAGTTGAGACCGCGTGCCTCAATCGCCTCCAGTACACCATCCATCCCCTCAAACAGAGTGGTGTCGCGCACGATATGTTCACGGTAGATGGCAAGCAGACGCCGGCGTAACGTGTCGAACTGAGGTGCATCTTCATTGATGTCAAAACCGAGCTTAATCAGCGCAATACCGCCGTGAGAGACCACCGGGCGGATCTGCTCAAAGGGGAGGGGGGCGCAGCCCTGTTCACGTAAGACCTCGTTAAGCGCAAAGGCCAGATCCGGAGCGGTATCGGCGAGAGTGCCGTCCAGGTCAAACAGCACGGTGCGGATTTGAGTCATTTAATCAGCAACGGGGCGGGTGCAGTGGGCCAGATAGTTGACGTCGAGATCACGCCCCAGACTGTACTGCTGGCTAAAGGGGTTGTAGACCATACCGGTCAGCTCTTTCAGCTCCAGCTCGGCGCTCCGGGTCCACTCTTCAAGCTCAGAGGGACGGATGAATTTGCTAAAGTCGTGGGTACCCTTGGGCAGCATGCGCAGCAGGTACTCGGCACCGACGATGGCGAAGAGGTAGGCCTTTGGGTTGCGGTTGATGGTGGAGAAGAAGAGCTGTCCGCCTGGCTTGACCAGTGTGGCACAGGCGGCGATCACTGAGCCGGGATCGGGTACATGCTCCAGCATCTCCATGCAGGTAACAACATCGAACTGTCCCGGCATCTCGGCGGCCAGCGCCTCGGCGGTAATTTGCCGGTATTCCAGGTTGGCACCAGACTCCAGCATGTGCAGTTTGGCCACTTCCAGGGGGGCCTCGCCCATGTCGATGCCTGTGACTTCGGCCCCGCGTAGTGCCATGCTCTCGGCAAGAATACCGCCACCACAGCCCACATCCAGCACCTTCTTGCCGCGGATGTTGGCGCGCTGGTCGATGTAGTCGAGACGCAACGGGTTGATCTCGTGCAGCGGTTTAAACTCGCTCTGCGGGTCCCACCAGCGTGAGGCCAGCTCTTCAAACTTGCTGATTTCAGCATGGTCGACATTATGGTTGACTGTATTCATGAATCGTGTCCGTGTCTCTCGTTAAACTGCACAATCTTTTCGCGCCACTGGCGCGCGCTCTGCAGGATTGCCGCATCATCCAGAGTGGTGAGCTGGCGCTCCTTGAGCAGGTGGCGCCCGGCAACCCAGACATCGTTCACCTTGTCGCGGCCAGTGGCATAGACCAGCTGCGAGATGGCATGGTACAGCGGTTGGGTCTCCAGATCATCCATCTTCACCGCCACAATATCTGCCGCCTTGCCTATGCTCAGTGAGCCGCAGATATCATCAATTCCCAAAGCACGGGCAGCGTTAATCGTAGCCATCGCCAGGGCCTCGGCGGCGGGCAGGGCGCTGGCATCACCCGCCACCCCCTTGGCCAGCAGTGCTGCGGTACGCATCTCACCAAACATATCGAGATCGTTGTTACTGGCGGCCCCATCGGTGCCCAGCACCACGTTCACACCGGCATCGCGCAGCTTCTGCACCGGGCAGAAACCACTGGCCAGCTTGAGGTTGGATTCGGGGCAGTGCACCACACTGCTATTGGTCTCGGCGATGCGGGTGATCTCATCGGCTTCAAGCTGTGTCATGTGTACGGCCAGCAGCCGCGGGCCGAGAAGTCCCAGCTCGTCGAGTCGTGCCAGCGGGCGTTTACCGTGTTGCTGCAGTGAGCCGTTGACCTCATCCGCGGTCTCGTGGATATGCATGTGGATGGGAATATCCAGCTCCTCGGCGTACATCACTATTTTTTGCAGGGGCTCATCAGAGACGGTATAGGGGCCGTGCGGGGCAAAGGCGGTGCGTACCAGTGGCGAGTGCTTGAGCTCATCGTTAAGTGCGATGCCCTTATTGATGTACTCATCGGCATCCTGCGCCCAGGCGGTGGGGAAGTCGATAACGATCATGCCGACGACGGCTCGCATCCCAGCGTGCTCTGCCTGTCGCGCCACCTCGTCGGGGAAGAAGTACATTTCATTAAAGCAGGTAGTGCCGCCGCGCAGCATCTCCGCCATTGCCAGGCGGGTTCCGTCGCGTACAAAGTCGGGACTCACCCACTTGGCCTCGGCGGGCCAGATGTGATCGTTAAGCCAGCTCATGAGCGGCAGATCATCGGCCAGTCCGCGCATCAGGCTCATCGCGGCATGCGTGTGGGCATTGATCAGGCCGGGGAGCAGCACGTGACCAGGACGCTCCACCACGTGCTCAGCCGAGTATCTTTCACTGGCTTCAGCCGTGGGCAGGATATCGATAATATGCCCGTCCTGAATTGCGATGCTGTGATCAAGCAGCACCACCCCTTTGGGCTCAACCGGTACTACCCAGCTGGCATGGATTAATGTCTCTATGGTCTTCATATGCAGCGAAGATACTGGAAATTGGGTAATTTTCCTACTCATCACCGATGTTGGCAGGGAAGAGGTCTTTATTCACTCTGATCTTAAATGGATGTGTGTAACGAAATTGCTATGGAATAACGTTGATTATTGCCATACCTGGTGACGGGCTAGTCACGACGATTCTTCTTATAGTAATTAATGAGGCCGTTGGTGGATGAGTCGTGATCCTCCACCAGTGCATCATCATCCAGCCGGTGCATTATGTTCTTCGCCAGCTGCTTGCCCAGCTCCACCCCCCATTGATCGAAGGCGTTGATACGCCAGATCACCGACTGAGTGAATATCTTGTGCTCATACAGGGCGATCAACGAACCCAGCGTATAGGGGGTGAGCTTGCGGAACATAATAGAGTTACTGGGACGATCACCGGGGAAAATCAGGTGCGGCAATAGCCGCTCCAGCTCTTCCCCCTCAACGCCCTTCAGCTTTAACTCAGCGCGCGCCTGCTCCTCGGTACGCCCCAGCATCAGCGCCTCGCTTTGTGAGAAGAAGTTGGCCAGCAAAATGGTGTGGTGATCGCCAACCGGGTTGTGAGTCTCTACCGGCGCCATGAAGTCGATCGGGATCAATTTGGTTCCCTGATGAATCAACTGGTAAAACGCATGCTGACCGTTGGTACCCGACTCCCCCCAGATAATGGGGCCTGTTGCATAATCGACCACAGCGCCGTCGCGATCAATCCGCTTGCCATTACTCTCCATATCGGCCTGTTTGAGGTAGGCGGTAAAGCGGTGCAGGTACTGATCATAAGGCAGAATAGCGTGGGTTTCGGCACCGAAAAACGAGCCGTACCAGACCCCCAGCAGTGCCATTACCACCGGTAGATTCTGCTCCATGGGGGTGCGCAGAAAATGCTGGTCCATGGCGTGGGCTCCCGCCAGTAGCTCTTCGAAGTGATCAAACCCCAAATAGAGGGCAATGGAGAGGCCAATTGCGGATGTAAGCGAGTAGCGTCCACCCACCCAATCCCAAAATTCAAACATATTGGCCTTTTTGATGCCGAAGGCCTCTACCGCTTCTGTATTGGTAGAAACCGCGACAAAGTGCTTGGCCACCGCCGCCTCATCACGCAGGTTCTCTACCAGCCAGCGCCTGGCAGTGTGTGCATTGGTCAGGGTCTCCTGAGTGGTGAAGGTCTTGGAGGAGACAATAAACAGGCTCGTCTCGGGATCCAGCGCCTTGATCTTCTCGGAGACATGGGTGCCATCAACATTGGAGACATAGTGGACCCGGATATCACCGCGGGCATAGGGTTTGAGCGCCTCGGTGACCATCTGCGGCCCAAGGTCAGAACCGCCAATACCGATATTGACCACATCGGTGATACGCTTGCCGGTATGGCCTCGCCAGATGCCACTCTGCACCTTGACGCAGAAACGCTTCATCTGCCCCAGCACACGGTTTACCTTGGGCATCACATCCTCGCCATCGACGAAGATCGGGGTGTTGCTGCGGTTACGCAGGGCAACATGCAGGGCGGGGCGCTTCTCGGTGAAATTCACCGGCTCACCGTTGAACATGCGCTGGGCCCAGCCGCCGATATTAGCCTCTCGCGCAAGGGCAAAGAGCAGGCGCATGGTCTCGTCGTTAA
>JBFFJV010000177.1:0-5826 GCA_041555695.1 Thiohalomonadaceae bacterium
CCCAGGTCTCCATCTGTTGCGTTGCCGGCAGCGCCTTGTTGGAGGTGATGATGAGGTCGTTGAGGAGGATCAGCGGTGAGGAGCCAACCATCGTTACCGTGCCGCCGAGGATGGCACAATAACCCATCGGCATCAGCAGGCGTGACATCGGCAGCCCGGTGCGTACCGAGATACGCGAGACCACCGGCAGGAACAGCGCCGCCGCCCCTACATTCTGCATAAACGAGGAGATAATGCCGACGGTGCCGGAGATGATGGGGATGATGCGCTTTTCGGTGGTGCCACCGACCTTGAGGATAAAGGAGGCGACGCTGCCCATCAGCCCGGTCTTGTCGAGACCGGCCCCGATGATCATCACCGCAATGATCGAGATCACCGCGTTGGAGGAGAAACCGTCAAACAGGTGTTTGCTGTCGACCAGTCCCTGCTCCAGCCCCATCAGCGGGGCCAGCAGAGAGGTCAGCCCCAGCACCACCATAATCGTAATGGCGGCCACATCCACGCCGACCACCTCGAAGGCGAACAGATAGATGGTTAATAGCAGAATACCGGTGACCCAGGCGATTTCTAACGTCGGCACCACCGATGCCATGAATAGACCCAGCAGCAGAAATACCACGGCGGCGATCTTCTGCCGGCTGTTGAGTATTTCCGTAGAGACGGCACCCTGTTCTTTGTTTGCGGAAATGGACAACATTACTCTCCTTATCGATTGTTATTCGCTCTTTTCTGCCATCGCAGGCTTTGGCCCGCACTCCAGGAATACCCTTTTGCCGCAACTGTGGCAGATGCTTCGGTCCAGCTTGCGGTAGATGGCACGCAGCGCCGCCTCCTTTGATTGGAACATGTTGCGCGCACCGGTCTCATCCATACAGCCGCAACGCTCCAGCGTCTCCCACAGCCCGTCCTTTACATTGATAAGATAGAAGTCGCCACCGTTCGCCTTACGCCGTCGTGCCTCGGCGGCCAGGGTCTCGCCTCCCTGCAGGTCGACGAAGTTAATGCCGTCGGCCACTATCGCTAGATGCTTCTGCATGGGTGACTGTTCACGCAGATGCTCCAGAGTCTCCTGTGCATGGTTGACCGAGCCGAAAAATAGCGAGCCGTCGATGCGTAACAACTTCAGTTGCGGGCACTCCGGCAACCAGCGTTCTGACGAGAAGGCCCGTTTGGGTGCATAGGGGTCAGGGGCGCGGGTGACGATGCGTGGCTTGGATACGCGCTCCAGATAGAGTACCAGCGAGAACAGCACACCGGCGAAGATGGCGAACTCCAGCTCCAGGAACAGGGCTCCAAAGAAGGTGATAGCGAGCACGGCTGTCTCACGCTTGGAGGCCTTGATGATGTGGGCCATCTCCTTGAAATCGATAAGTCCCCAGGCCACCAGAAAGAGAATTCCGGCCATCGCCGCTTTGGGCAGGTAGGCGGCCAGCGGGGCGACCATCAGTACAATAATCATCAAGAGTAGACCGGCGAATACTGCCGCCAGCGGGGTACGGGCACCGGCCTGGAAATTTAGTCCGCTACGGTTGAAGGAGCCAGTCGCCACATAGCCCGAGAAGAAGGCGCCGGCGAGATTGGAGAGCCCCTGGCCGATGAATTCCTGATTACCATTGATGCGGTAGCCACCGCGGGAGGCCAGTGAGCGGCCGATGGAGACCGCCTCGGTTAGCGCGAACAGGGTCACCGCCAGGGCTGAGGGGGCGAGATTTTTGATGTTCTCCAGGGTCAGGCTGGGCGCTGAGAGGGGGGGCAGGCTGGCAGGCAGGGCACCCACAGTAGCGATTTCGGTAACGTCGCTACCGAACCACCAGTCCAGCGCCACCGCCAGCAGACTGCCGCCGATCATCGCCACGATCATGTAGGGGAGACGGGGAAACCAGCGATTAACGGCGATCCCCGAGAGCAGGGTAAACATCGATACCGCGGTGATGTAGGGGTTGATATTGCCCAGCTGCAGCCAAAATTCGATCAATATGTCATGCACATGCCCTCCCCGGGACATCTCGATGCCAAAGAAATACTTCAGCTGCTTGGCGGCGATGAGGATCGCCGCACCGGCGGTGAAGCCGACAACCACCGAATGTGAGATGAAGTTAACCAGCGCTCCCATGCGTGCCAGCCCCAGGGCTAGCTCAAAGATCCCCACCATAAAGGTTAGCGTCAGGGCGAGAGTCACATAATCCATGGTTCCCGGCTCGGCAAAGGCCGAGAGGGCGGAGAAGAGGACGATTGAGGCGGCGGTGGTCGGACCCGATACCAAATGTCTGGAGGAGCCGAATAGAGCGGCGATGATTGCCGGGATCATTCCGGCGTAGAGCCCATACTCTGGGGGCATGCCAGCAATGGTGGCAAAGGCGACCCCCTGCGGCAGGACGACGATGGCACCGGTAAGACCTGCCAGCAGGTCAGCACGAAAATCGCGTTGATTCACCCTTGGCATCCATACCATAAAGGGCAGTAACCAGGCCCAGGAACGGGAAAGTGTGGCTGTATTCATGTTGACCTCAAGCGGCGTGGATGCGGGCGTTACTGTTGACGAGTGGGGGGGAATTGCGGTCGATCAACACTATTGGCAGGTGGGTGTAACCACTGCGGCTGGGAATGAGTTCCTCAGTCAATTTTAGTGCCAACGGATCATCTGCCGGCGCAACGAGGTAGACCAGAGTGCGACGCAGGCAGAGGTATTCGCTCAGCGCATCGGCACTCTCTCTACCCAGCATGATCACCTCATGGGCAACGCCGCAATATTCAAGCGAGGCCTGTAACCGGTCGACCTCGGCCTCCTCCTTTGCCTTGCCGTATAACACCAGGTCGAGGGTCGCCTTCTGGCGTCGGCACTGCTCCAGGGCGTACCGCAGCACGCCGCTGATATCGACCCCGTTACTCAACAGGGCGACACGGCGCGGTGGTGGCGGGGAGAGTGCCTCTGGTTCCGTTACGCGGGCGTTGCTCGGCTTGCTGCTACCGACACCGAGTAGGTCGAGCTTCTGACTCATCGGCAGGTAATCGGCGACATCCTGTAGTGCCAGTGCGTTTAACATCTGTTTCAGGTCTTTGGATAGGCGTTTCATAATTTGGCCACTTCAAGTTGTTCTGACCCCTGCTCTAACGCAAGGGGCGCGCCAGCTTTTATGGCATATAAGTCGTTGTTTTATATGAGAGTCTATTTTGGCTCGCGAGGAGCGGTGTTGCAGGATGCAACGCGACTATGCGCGATAACGCTTAACAGTGGCGACGGAGCACTACTGTGTTATTATTTTTCCGTGTTGCAACTTGCAACGCGTGGTTGCAGGATGAAATAGACGATGCCGAGTATTCACAACCGAATCACCCTCGCCTTTACCTCACTGGCCGCAATGATGGCGCTGCTGGCGATCTTCGCTTTTCTCGATCTGCTGTTTCTGGGCGACCGTGTTCACCAGGGGGTGGTCGTGGCCAATCTGGAATATGCGATTCTGGAGATGCGCCGCGAGGAGAAGAATCTCTTTCTTTACGGTGATGCCACGGCGGGTCGTACGGCGGCGGAAAATGCTACCGCTGCGGCAGAACTGTTGCAGCAGGAGCAGGAGCTGTTCCGCTCGCTGGCCAAATCTGGCTCGTTCGGGCAGTTACAGCAGGCCCTCGCCAGTTACCGAAGTCAGCTGCTCGAATACGAGGCGGGAGGAGAGCAGGCCGCCTCACGCGAAGAGGCTATCCGTGAGTTAGGGCAGCAGATCACGCAGATCGCCGGGGGCCTGATCATCCGTGAGCGCAAGTCGCTGGCGCTGTCGATTTCGGCCTCGCAGTGGGCGCTGGCCCTCTCCATTCTTGTTCTCGCCCTGCTGGTGATTGGGGTCGGTCATGCCCTGGCCCGTCGTGTGGTGAAGCCGCTGAGACGCCTTGCCGATGATCTGAAGCCGATTGCCGAGGGGCGTTTTGACCGACTGCAAAACCGTTCCCGTGATGCGGAGATGGTCGCCTTTACCAACGCCTTTAATCGCATGCTTGATGAGCTGGAGAGTCGCCGCCGTCGTCTGTTGCAGTCGGAGAAACTTGCCGCCCTTGGGGTGCTGGTGGCGGGGGTGGCCCATGAACTGAACAATCCCCTCTCCAACATCTCCTCCTCCTGCCAGCTGCTGCTGGAGGAGTTGGATGTTGCCGAGCGTGCGCAGCTTGAGGAGTGGGCCACCACCATCGACAGTGAAACCGAGCGGGCACGGCAGATTGTCTCGGCGCTGATGGTCTATAACCAGCGCCGTGAGGCGGAGTTTGACCGGGTGCCACTGGCTGAGTTGCTGCGAACCACCCTGTTGCTGCTGAAGGGGCCGCTTAGGGAGTCCGGCGCTCACATTGAGATCGACGTTGCGGAGGGACTACTGTTACGGGCCGACCCGCAGCGGTTACAGCAGGTCTTTATCAATCTGTTGCGCAACGCTATAGAGAGCGGGGCGGGGGTCAGGGTGCGGGTCAGCGCCTCGCCCTGCGGCGAGGCGCTGAGCACACTACCAAACGGGGCCGAGGTGGTCGGTGAACCCAACTGTCAGTTGCGGGAGCGGGAGCAGGCAACGCAGATCCTGGTTGAGGATAACGGCTGCGGCATCAGCGCCGAGGAGATCCCCCACGTCTTCGAACCCTTCTTCACCCGGCGTGAACCGGGGCAGGGGATGGGGCTTGGCCTCTATATCGTGCAGGAGATCATTCAGGAACACGATGGCTGCATCGCCATCAGCAGTCAGGCGCAACAGGGTACGCAGATCTATCTGCGGCTGCCCTGCATCGGGGATGAGTCATGAACGCCCGACTACTGGTGATCGATGATGAGCCGGTGGCGGTGAAGAATCTCGCCTATGCGTTGCGCAAAAATGACTACGAGGTGGTAACCCGTGGCAGCGGCACAGGGGGACTGGAGGCGTTGGAGCAGGGGCCGTTCGAGGTGGTACTGACAGATCTGCGGATGGAGCGGGTTGACGGCATGGCGATCCTGAAACGCGCGCTGGAGCTCGACCCCGATGTGGCGGTGATTCTGATCACCGCGCACGGCACCCTCGCCTCGGTGGTCGATGCGATGAAGGCCGGCGCCTTTCACTATATCGCCAAGCCGTTTCGTCTTGATGACGTACGCGCTGTGGTTCACTCCGCGTTGGAACGGGTGCGGCTGAAACGCGAAAACCGTAACCTGCGCGAACTCGTCACAGGGGCACAGCAGGGGACGAGGATCATCACCCAGGATAGTGGCATGCAACGGCTGCTGGAGATGGCCCGGCAGATCGCCCCGACCGATACCAATGTACTCATCTCCGGCGAGAGCGGCACCGGTAAGGAGCTGCTGGCGCGCTATATTCACCACCACAGCAGCCGACAGGATGCCCCCTTTGTGGCGATTAACTGCGGCGCACTACAGGAGGAGTTGCTGGCGAATGAACTGTTTGGTCATGAAAAGGGGGCCTATACCGGTGCGACAGAGGCGCGTCCCGGGGTGATTGAGGCCGCCGATGGCGGCACCCTGTTTCTTGATGAGATCGGTGAGATGTCGCTGGGGATGCAGGTGAAGTTACTGCGTGTGATTCAGGAGGGGGAGGTGCAGCGTCTGGGGGCCACGCGGACAGTCACGGTGAATGTGCGCTGGATCGCCGCAACAAATCGCGATCTGAAACAGGAGGTGACGGCGAGACGTTTCCGCCAGGACCTCTATTTCCGTCTCAATGTGCTGGGTATGCATCTGCCGTCGCTGGCCCATCGCAAGAACGATATTCCTCTTCTCGCTTTCTATTTTTTACGTAAATATGCGCTGCGTATGGGGCGCGAGGTGGTCGATATTAACCCCGAGGCGATGACGGTGCTTAC
>JBFFJV010000178.1:0-5751 GCA_041555695.1 Thiohalomonadaceae bacterium
ACCCTTGCTGACTTCGTTTCACAAAAAGCCTTCTATCCGGCAGGTCGCCTTGATCGTGATAGCGAAGGGCTGGTGGTGTTGAGCGAACGGGGCGAACTACAGCACCAAATCGCTCACCCGAAGCACAAAATGGCCAAGATTTACTGGGTGCAGGTTGAGGGGGAACCCGATGAGACAGCATTACAGCAACTGAAGGATGGCGTGGCGCTGAAGGATGGCAAGACCTTGCCTGCCGGCGTACGCCGTATTGCTGAGCCTGCGCAGCTGTGGCCTAGAACCCCACCAATACGCGTGCGCAAAAACATCCCTGACAGCTGGCTGGAGTTGACGATACGCGAAGGAAAGAACCGCCAGGTGCGTCGCATGACTGCCGCCATTGGTCACCCTACCCTGCGGTTGATTCGCTATGCCATCGGCTCCTGGACACTGGATGGACTCGCCCCGGGTGAGTGGCGCATGCTGGAGGTAGAATTCCCAGCCTCAAGTCGCCCGAAACAATTAACGAAAAGGTTTAGCAATAAGTCACCACATTCCGTTCACAAATGTAAATCCTCATCACCACGGGGCGGTGCCCGCTAGCCGGGAATCACGATATAATTACGACTTCATTAAACATAGATCAGAGCATGAGCGAAAAGATTGAAAACATCATCGTTGGCCTCTCCGGTGGAGTCGACTCCTCGGTAACGACCCTGCTGCTAAAAGAGCAGGGTTATCACGTCGAGGCCCTCTTCATGAAGAACTGGGAAGAGGATGACGACTCTGAATACTGTGCTGCGGCTGTCGACCTTAAGGATGCAGAGAGCGTTGCCCAGACACTGGAGGTGGAGCTGCACCGGGTCAACTTTTCGGCCGAATACTGGGATCGTGTATTTGAACACTTTCTGGCCGAATACAAGGCCGGACGTACCCCCAATCCGGATATCCTTTGCAACAAGGAGATCAAGTTCAAGGCCTTTCTGGAGTACGCACAGCGCCTTGGTGCCGACCATATCGCCACCGGTCACTACGTGCGACGAGATGTCGTTGATGGCCGCTATCGACTGCTCAAGGGACGTGATCCCGAGAAAGATCAAAGCTATTTTCTCTACACTCTGGGCCAGCAGCAATTACGCCATGCCCTGTTCCCTGTCGGTGAACTGAACAAATCGCAGGTACGTGAGCTTGCCGAACGTCACCACCTCGTTACACACAATAAAAAGGACAGTACCGGGATCTGTTTTATCGGTGAGCGCAAATTCCGTGACTTTCTCAGCCGCTACCTGCCGGCACAGCCGGGAGATATCGAAACCCCTGAAGGAGAAGTGATTGGCCAGCATAACGGACTGATGTACTACACCTTAGGCCAGCGTCAGGGACTGGGCATTGGCGGGGTTGCCGGCTACCCCGATGAGCCGTGGTTCGTCGTCGGCAAAGACCTGGAGCACAATAGATTGATCGCCGCACAGGGTCATGACCACCCCCTGCTCTTCTGTCGCACCCTTGAGGCCTCACAGCTACACTGGGTGAGTGGTAACGCCCCCGTCGCACCACTTCACTGTCGTGCCAAAGTACGTTACCGGCAACAGGATCAAGCCTGCACCATTACCCTGCTTGAGGGAGATCGATGCATTGTTGAGTTTGACGAATTGCAACGTGCCGTCACCGCCGGCCAATCGGTAGTATTTTACGATGCCGACGTCTGCCTGGGTGGTGGCATCATTGACAAGACTGATCAGCCAGAGGCATAACCATTCGCATGAAGCATACAATGAGAGAAAGAGTCATTGCCCTGGCGGGATTATTTCAAGCCAGCTCGCTGGTCAATCAGCTGGCACGTACCGGCTCACTAGCCCAACCAGAGTTTGAAACATTGATGCGTAGTCTCTTTGTTAGCTCACCACAGGATGCAGAAGAGGTTTACGGATCACGCCTGGAATTGGAGCTTGGTCTGCGTGCGCTAATCACCCAGCTCGGTGATGATGCATCGCTACGTAATGCCGACAAAACCCGCTATACCATTAACCTGTTACAGCTGGAACGGCTGCTAAATAAGAAACAGGAAGTACTGCAGCAGATGGCAAAGGAGCTACAGTCGATGGAACAGCAGCTGGAACACTTTGAGGTAAACCATACGAACGTCATTGCACGTCTGGCTGATATTTATCTGAATAATATCAGTACCCTTGGGCCGCGTATTATGGTCAGTGGAGAAAATAATTATCTGGAAAACCCCGATACCGCCAATAAGGTACGCGCTTTGCTGCTGGCAGGTATTCGAGCATCAGTGCTATGGAGGCAGTGTGGTGGCAGCCGCTGGCAACTATTGTTCAAACGACGCACTATTATTAAAGAGGCAGAAATACTGCTGGCATAAAAAAGCGGGCACCTCCCTGAGGGGTTCGCCCGCTCCTCGATACTGCTGCTAACTACTCACTCTTTATGGTGAGGTTCTCCCGATTATTATCGACCAGCTTGAGTCCAATCCCCTTCACCTGGGTCATTTCATCAACCGACTTAAACGGCCCATGCTCATCACGAAAGGCAACAATCGCCAGAGCCTTCTTTTCACCAACACCGATGATGTTCGCAGCAAGCGTTGCGGCATCCGCGGTATTGATATTCACAACTTCTGCGACAGCGAAGTGGCTAGCAAAGAGTAAAGTGAACGCAACAAATAACTGGATAATGTTTTTCATAATTTCCTCCAATGATTACAGTGTGACAACATTCCGTTGTCACAAACAGCATAATGACTTAGAGAAAATTCAGACCATCGGACAAATTCAATTATTTTTGTAGGGTTTATTCCTTTCAACCGTTAGGACGAAAGCTCGCTCTCAATCTTAGATAATGCCTCAAGCGGCTCAGCAGCTCCGGTAATGGGACGGCCAATCACCAGATAATTGGATCCCAGGGCCATTGCATCAGCCGGTGTGGTAATACGCGTCTGGTCACCTTTAGCTGCCCAGTTGGGTCGAATCCCGGGTGTCACTAATTGAAAATCGCTACTGATAGTCTCTCTTAGCATCGCCACCTCTTTAGGTGAACAGACCACACCATTAAGCCCTGCACTCTGCGCCAATACAGCAAGCCGTTTAACATTGTCTGCTGGAGTTCCGGCAAGGCCAACTTCGTGAATATCTTCCTCACCCATGCTGGTAAGGATAGTGACAGCTATCAATAGCGGCTGATGCGATGCTTTCTGCAACGCTTCGTTAGCTGCCTCCATCATACGGCGCCCCCCCTGAGCATGGACATTCACCATCCACACGCCCAGCTCCGCCGCCGCACTACAGGCCGCCGCAACGGTATTCGGGATGTCGTGAAACTTAAGGTCAAGAAAGACATCGTAACCCTTGCCTACCAGTTTCTCGACCAGTGCCGGACCACCGCGGGTAAAGAGCTCCTTGCCCACCTTCAGCCGGCAACGTTGAGGCTCTAAGCGCTCAACCAGTTCTAAGGCCTGAGTGGCCGAAGGAAAATCGAGTGCAACAATAATCGGGGAATCATTACTCATTTGTTAACCTTTGTTTAATCGCCTTCAATACCGTGAATCGGTTTAACCCGATCCCACTGCTTGCAACCGGGACAATGCCAGTGCATAGATTTTGAGCTGTAACCACAGTTTTCACAGTGAAAGACCGGCTTACTCTCTAGAAATATATTGAGTGTCTGTAGTGATAGCGCTATCTCCAGATCATCGGGGTGCTTCTTTGCACGCAACTCCAACAACCGCTTCAGTGTGCGCAAAGAGGGGCGACGACGAAGTAGCTGGTTCAGCAATTGTAACGCCTTATCTTCACCCTCCTGCAGAAGCACCTGCTCACTAAGTTTGAGCATTGGGCTCAAACTCCCGTCTTCTGGGAGACCTCGTAAATAACTGGCAAACTGCCCCAGATTACCCTGCTGCTGATAAGCCTGCTGCAACGGTTCAAGTATCAGTGGCAGATATTCGCTGTTCTGCTGCTCCACTCGCTTTAACGACTTTATCGCCGCACGTGGATTTTGATTGCGTAAATGAATCTGTGATTCAAGTAAGGTGGCACGCACACTGTTACGATCTTCATTAAACGCACGTTTCACCATTTTCATCGCTAACGAAGAGTCGCCACGTGCCAGTACCTCATCGGCCTGCTCACAAAAAAAGTGCGCTAAAATTGGTGCCAGCTCCTGTCCCTTGACGCTATTAAGGCGACGAGTGATCTGAATCGCCTTTTCCCACTCCTTCTCCTGTTGATACACATCAAGCAGTTGGCGGCGACTTTGTTGCCCAAACATTGCATCATCAACCAGTTCAGAGAAAAGGCTTTCTGCTCTATCTAGCAGACCGGCACGCATGTAGTCCTGAGCCAGTTCGTAAAGCGCATGGTTTCGGTCGTGGCGCGAAAGCAGCGGCCTGGCAATGAGATTCTGATGGATACGTATGGCGCGGTCTACCTCACCGCGTTTGACGAACAGACTGGCTAGAGCAAAATGCAACTCGACGGTATCACTATCGAGTTCAGACATATGAACGAATACCTCCAGTGCCTTGTCTGATTGCTCATTAAGCAGATAATTCAGTCCCTTGAAATAATCTTGCGACAGGGAAAAACAGTCATCACTAATGGAGCCATTTTTCCTGACTCGGCGTCGACCGATGAGCCAGCCGGAAAGTGCAGCCAATGGCAGCAACAGAAAGAGTAGCTCCTGTGCCATTTAGTGACGTCCCTTAATCGGAATCTCGCGCAAATTACGTATCTCTTGTTCTCGCAATTGTAGAGTACGTTGCAAACGACGCTTTTCTGAGCGTGCTGATAAAGTCATGCTCAGAGTCAGCAACAACCCCAGCAGTGCACCACAGCAAAGCCCCAACGACAGTAAAACAGCCAATGAAAGCTCTATGGAACCAAAATAGTAATTAAATATGACCGCCTCAGTATTGAGTTGGGTCAAAACACTCCCGCAGACAGCGAGAATTAACAGGAATAAGGAAAACAAGGCACGTTTCATTATGTCTATCCGTGTGATGCCCTGATGGTTACTGTTGCATGAAATAAAGAAGCTATCACGGAACAGTGTGTAACAAGCGCATGATTCTGCAAGTTACTGTGAATATGGTGAGCAAACTCTCCACAAAGCATTGCACTTTGTGATCAGGAGTTATCGCCCTGAATCAGATTGCCATGTTTCAGGCCTTCATCTACGCGTTCACGCAGTTCTTTTCCGGGTTTGAAGTGTGGAACATACTTTGAACCCAAAGCTACCGATGCACCGGTCTTGGGGTTACGCCCCATGCGCGGTGGACGATAGTGGAGAGAAAAACTGCCAAAACCACGAATTTCAATACGCTCTCCATTCGACAGACTGTGACCCATTTGATCGAGAATGGTTTTCACCGCTAACTCGACATCTTTATAGGCAAGTTGTGACTGTTTGCGTGAGAGTTTTTCGATTAATTCTGATTTTGTCATTCTTACTCCCCAAGATGATGGAGGTGGGAGTCGCAACACACGACTCCCACCCGACCATTAGTCTTCTTTACTACCCATCTGCTCCTTGAGCAAATCACCCAGAGTGGGATTCACTGGCGCAGAGCGGTTGTAATCCTGAACGGCTTCGTTCTCTTCATCGCTATCCTTGGCTTTAATGGAGAGGTTGATGCTGCGGTTCTTACGGTCGACGCCGATGAACTTGGCCTCAACGGTATCGCCTTCTTTCAGGATGCTACGGGCATCCTCAACACGGTCAGCCGACAGTTCAGAGGCACGCAGGTAACCTTCGACGCTG
>JBFFJV010000179.1:0-5720 GCA_041555695.1 Thiohalomonadaceae bacterium
GACCCCTCAGCGTGGATATGATGGTCCGTCATGGCGCCACTGTTACAAGCCCCCAACCCTGCGAGACAAGGTCTTCCTGCTGCATACAGGGTAACTATCGACGCAGGTCGACAGGAGGTTTAATCAAAATGAAAGCAGACAGGCAAAAAGTTTATCAATGCAAGCGTAGAGGATAACGGTGATACCCGATGAAGAGACAGTTGCTACGAAACGTTTTTTTATTATCACTCCTGCTGTTAACCAGCGCCTGCAACGAAAGGGCTGATTATACGGTGCGCATTGCCCATAACAGCTGGCCAGGCTATGAGCCGCTGGTGCTTGCTGAGTCTGAAGGCTTATATAACGAAGTCGACGTTATCAATTTTCGTGTTAACAGTGCAACAGATGCCATCAGAGCGTTTGAACACCATATTGTCGATGTCGTTACACTGACGCTGGATGAGGCGCTCCTGTTACAAAGCAATCACCCTGAGCCACTGGTGATTATTGCGGTGCTAGATATATCGGATGGGGGCGATGCGATCATTGCCCAGCGTGAGATCAATTCAATACAGCAACTTAAGGGAAAACGTGTCGGGGTTGAGGCCACTGCACTGGGGGCTTTTTTCCTCGCCAGGGCTCTGGACACATCAGCGGAACTCAACCTGGAGCAGCTGCAGATTGTCCCCGTTAGAGCCAACCATCACCACGATGCCTTCACCTCCAAACAGGTGGATGCCGTGGTGACATTTGAACCTGTAAAATCGATGCTAATGAAAAAGGGTGGAAACAACATCTTCGACAGCACGATGACCCCAAATGAAATTGTTGACGTGCTGGTAACCCGAAAATCCTTTTCCGAAACCAGGGGTGAGGCACTAAAGGGGCTGATCCAGGGCTATTTCGCTGCATTGAAACGAATCGCTCAGCAACCTGAAAAATATCACGCCATCATGGCTGACTTCGAAGGCGTTAGAGCGGAATCCTTCACTCGGTCACTGTCCGGACTCCATATCCCAGACCAAAACACAAACCAGCAGCTTCTTGGTGGCAGCAACCCAGGTCTGCTTCGCACCATACAGAGTGTGCAACGCTTCATGCTGGAGAACAGGATCATCCCCCACCCCCCGCATACAGACATCTCAATTAGCGACGATTTTATCGTGGGAAACAGCGATGACAAATAGCCTCCGCTTTAAACTTATTTTCTTCAGCTTCAGCTCGATCCTTCTCACACTTCTCATCGTCGGCATCGCCTTTGATCGTTTACTGGATACACAGTACCAACAAAAGGCTCGCTCAGAAATTGCCCACGCATATGATTCCATCAACAGTCAAATCAGGGTATTCGAGAAGTCCCTTCTCGACCAGGCTCATCAAATTGCCAATAATGATTCGGTAATAGCTGCCACCAACCTGATCAACAAATATCAGGACACATCAAACTATCAAGCACTCATCTTTGACCCTGAAAAGAAAAGCATTGCCAGCTACCTTTTGCAGCAGATCATCGCGACACCGAGTGACGTTGCCGCACTATACAATAAAGACGGAGAGTTACTCGCCTTTGCTACACAACACAGGCAAAACCACATCATCGGCATTAGCAGCTACCAGGAAGGTAAACAAATCATCCTTGGCAAGGATGAAAAGACCGGTGACTGGCTGCCGGTTCCACTGCCCGAAAATGTGTCCCCTCAAGTTGCCATGAGTAATGATGACAGAGAGCTTCACCTGGACACCAGCACCCTTCAATACATATCGAACCGTAACAACTTCACCCTTGAGAACGCGCATCCAATAATCCGTAAACACCCGAACGGCATCACCGAGACCCTTGGCTATGTCACATTGCTCAAACCGCTTGGTCTAACTTTTATCGAAAACGAGTTTCCAAAATCCGAGACTTCCGTATCAATACTCCTTGCTAACGGTTCATGGCTTAACCCGCCGGCGCAATTACACCCCCTCAATACCATACTTAAACAATCACAGCCAATGGGTAGCTCCACGCTACGCAACATGATGATACTGGATCATGCCACCTACTATCTTCAATCCTATGTTATTCCCGCGGCCAATGGTGAAGTTTATTTTTTCATCACACTACCCAAGAGCGATCTAAACCTCGCGCTTAACCAGGCCCGAACCACGCTGCTGATGATTTTTATATTTACCGCCATCAGCGCAACAATATTTGGTGTTTTCTGGCTCAACCGCATTGTCTCAACCCCCCTGCAGTTGTTAATCCACAATGCCGAAAAGGTAGAGCAGGGGAAAGCATCTACACTACCCGTACTGCGTTCAAATGATGAAATCGGAGAACTTAGCCGCGTATTCAACCGCATGGCGACAGCCGTTAAAGAGAGAGAGGATGAATTAACCAACGTGCAACGCACGCTTAAAGAGGCGCAGCACATCACCAAGATTGGAAGCTGGGAACGCGACTACATTAGCGGCAAGCTGTACTGGTCTGATGAGGTCTACAATATTCTAAAGCTGGACCCCGGCACAGTCTCTCCCTACGCTGAAGCTATCATTAACACAGTCCACCCGGATGACAGACTGCTAGTGCAACAGACGCGCATTAATGCGCAGAAGAAACAAGGACGCTGCGACTTTAACTACCGCATGCAGTTCGATGGTGGGGAGATCAAATATATACATGAGCGCTGTGAATTCCACTATTCAGATGAAGGCCGATTAATTTCTTCTTCAGGCACCTTGCAGGACATTACGGAGCAACATGATAAAGAGGAGATCTTACGTCGCTCGCAGAAAATGGACGCTCTAGGCCAGCTCACGGGCGGCATCGCCCACGACTTCAATAATATGCTGGGCGTGATTCTTGGTTTTTCAGAACTGATGATGGCGCGTGTCGCCGATGACGAAAAACTTACCACCTACATAACCAACATTCATCATGCCGGTGAGCGAGCCAGGAACATGACGTCAAAACTCCTGGCCTTTTCCCGCATGAAACCGCTCTCAGCAGACTCGACCGACATCAACACCCTGCTCCAGGAACAGCAACATATGCTGGAAAAGAGCCTTACAGCCCGCATTGAACTAGTGCTTGAGTTTGACCCGCAGTTGTGGCCCGTCTATATCGAAAAGGGTGGTCTGGAGGATGCCGTACTCAATATGAGCATTAATGCCATGCATGCGATGCCAGAGCATGGGATGCTCACCATTCGCACCTGCAATACCCATCTGACACCTAACGACGCCGCACCTTTAGACCTGGAGGCGGGAGACTATGTGCTGCTCTCCCTGATAGATTCCGGCACCGGAATGAGTGAAGAGACCATGGAGCACCTGTTTGATCCTTTTTACTCCACCAAGGGCACTAAGGGCACGGGCCTTGGTATGAGCCAGGTATATGCCTTTGTACGACAATCTGGCGGCACCATACAGGTCTCCTCCAGACTTGGGCATGGCACCCATATCGACATCTACTTTCCTCGCCACATAGAGAGCCACACACAACCATCCGTCGAAGTAGAAGAGAGCAATGATCTTGATTTAAGTGGTTTTGAAACCATCCTGATTGTCGATGATGAAGAGGGGGTGCTCGCCTTTGAGCACGAGACACTGTCATCCCATGGCTACCACGTCCTAAGTGCCAGCTCTGGCACGCAGGCTCTGGATATTCTCGCGGCAAGTCCCGTCGACCTTATTATCAGTGATGTCATTATGCCGGGAATGGATGGCTATCAACTTGCGGCAAAAATATCAGATACTCACCCGGAGGTTAAAATTATCCTTGCCAGCGGTTATACCGACGAATCCAATAAGGAACTTGTCACCGACATCCTGCATAGCACTACCCTGAAGAAACCCTTCACCTCAAACGTACTTCTACAACATGTACGCAGTGCCCTTGATGCCACTAGCATTGACACCCCTCTATCCATGAATATCGAGTGGTCAGATGCGTACCGCACCGGCATTGACGAAATAGACAAGGACCATAAGAGGCTGGTGTCTCTGGTGGGCCGATGCCAACAGGCGGTTAAGGCCGGCGGTGATAAGGGGAGTATTACTGCCGTATTAAATGACTTGCTCGACTACACGGAGCACCACTTCAGACGGGAGGAACTGTTAATGGAAATTTGTAACTACCCGGACATCTCTGCACACAAACAGGTACATCAACAACTGATCCGGCAGATCACGGAACGCGTTCAAATGCATGGAAATGGTACCTTAACGGACGAATCACTATTGAGTCTGCTACGACACTGGCTGACTAGCCATATTGCTGGAATGGACAGAGCTATCACCCCCTATTGCAAGGGAAAGGATGAGCTCATCAACAAGTCACTCTCTAATTCATAACTCGATCATCCTGCGGCACTCCGTATTCAAAATATCCATGGCATAAAAAAAGGGCACCCCGGGGTGCCCTTCAACATTGCACCTGGGGGTGCGCTTACTTGCTGGTGAACTCCGGATAGGCCTCCAGGCCACACTCGGTGAGGTCCACACCTTCGTACTCTTCCTCTTCGCTGACTCGCAGGCCCATCACGGACTTGATCACCAGCCATACCACGAAGCTGGCAGCAAAGACCCAGGCGAAGATGGTCGCGATACCAATCAGCTGCGCACTCAGGGTGGCATCGGGGTTGGTGAAGACTACGGCCAGCAGACCCCAGATTCCCACCACACCGTGCACCGAGATAGCACCGACCGGATCATCAATCTTCAGCTTGTCCAGGGTCAGGATGGAGAAGACCACCAGCACACCACCGACACCACCGATAAAGGTTGCAGCCAGGGCGCTGGGGGTCAGCGGCTCGGCAGTAATGGCAACCAGACCGGCAAGGGCACCATTAAGAGCCATGGTCAGGTCAGCCTTACCGAACAGCAGCTTGGAGGTGATAAGGGCGGCAATAACACCACCGGCAGCGGCCATGTTAGTGTTAACGAAAACCATCGCAACCGCATTGGCTTCAGCCACATCGGAGAGCTTAAGCTCAGAGCCACCGTTAAAGCCAAACCAGCCCATCCACAGGATGAACATACCCAGAGTCGCCAGCGGCATGTTGGCACCGGGGATGGCGTTGATTTCACCGTTAGGACCGTACTTGCCCTTACGTGCGCCCAGCAGCAGTACACCCGCCAGAGCAGCAGCCGCACCGGTCATATGCACCACACCGGAACCGGCGAAGTCGAGGAAACCCAGACCGTCGAGGAAACCACCGCCCCACTTCCAGTAACCCTGAATCGGATAGATGAAACCGGTCATCACAACGGCGAAGGCGAGAAAGGCCCACAGCTTCATTCGCTCAGCAACCGCGCCCGAAACGATAGACATGGCGGTTGCCACGAACACCACCTGGAAAAAGAAGTCAGACATACCGGAGTAGTAGGGGGCATCATCGCCACCGGCCAGTACCGCTGCCGTCTCGTTATCTGCACCCAGCAGGAAGCTGATGCCAGGCCAGATGCTGGAAACTGCCTCACCCGGATACATAATGTTATAACCCACCAGCATGTACATCACGCTAGCGATGGCATAGAGCGCCACGTTCTTGGTCAGAATCTCGGCGGTGTTCTTGGAACGAACCAGACCCGCCTCCAGCATGGCAAAACCTGCTGCCATCCACATGACCAGTGCACCGGATACCAGGAAGTAGAAGGTATCCAACGCATATTTTACTTCTGTTATTGCTTCCATCTCATTACCCTCCCATAGGGTCTCGTTATGCGTTACAGCGCTTCGGTACCGGACTCAC
>JBFFJV010000180.1:0-5701 GCA_041555695.1 Thiohalomonadaceae bacterium
CACTGTCAGTGGTGCCTCTCACACAGGAAAACTGGCAGCACTCGGTCTCATCGTCGTACTCATGGTTTTTGCCATCACCGCCTGGCGGCTCCCGCACCCAATTAATGAGCCCGCTGCCTTCGAAATTCTATTCTGGGGAGGTGGTCATCTGCTGCAATTCGTCTATCTGCTACTGTTGCTGAGCTGTGGCCAGAGCCTGAAAAGTGAAACAACATCACGCCTCCCCAGCCGATTTATCGGGATAGTATCGGGTTCCCTGTTCGCGACTGGCCTTCTGCTAGCAATACTACTTGAGCCGGACTCGCCTGCTTATCGCGATGCCTTCACGCAACTAATGCGCTTCGGCACGCCGCTACTGGCACTCCCCACCATTCTCCTGCTGTGGAACAAACCGGTTTTTAACGGTCTGCGTCTAGCACTCCTATTGTTACTGGCTGGGCTACTACTGGGGGTGTTGATAAGTGGTGACAATGTGTCGGTAACCGCCCATTATCATGCGACCAATGCCGCCATCACCCTGGCCTTCATGACGCTGGCATATCGGCTGTTCATGCAACTGGGGATGGGGCAGCCGAATCCCTATTGGGTGAAGCGACAACTGCAACTCTACTTTACCGGCATGGTGATCTACATCAGTGGCATGGCGCTTTCCGGACTTCTGAACGTACCGCGTAAGGTCCCGATGATGGCTGATGGTCAACAAGCGCTATCCATGGGATTAATGGGGGTGGGGGGACTGATTGCCATTGCCGCTACCTTACTCTTTGTCGCGGTTAACATGCATGCCTTCTATATCCAGCGTCAGCAAGTTCAGAACAGGGGAAGACAGTCTCATGGGGAGCACAATGAAAGCACTTCGTGATCAACTCGCGGCAGACCATCGAGAAACACGCAGATGCCTTACGGTATCTGGCCTTTTTGAGACCGTGGTGATAGAGTCTGCAGCAATAAAACTCCAACAATAACAATAAAATACCCTAGTAAAACGAATGACTATACATGAGCCAAAAGCGTCGCACGCCCACACCTCGCAAGACAGTTTCCCGATGCGTTTAATCCGCCTGCTCTCCTCGATGCCTGTAGCGGTGTCGCTGCTCTGCCTGGTCGCGCTCGCCAGCATGATCGGTACGGTACTGGTGCAGAATCGCGACGAGGATTTCTATATCGCCAACCTCGGGCCGACCTGGTACAAAATCTTCAACGCCCTCGATTTTTTCGACATGTACGACTCGTGGTGGTTTATCACCATCATGACCCTGCTGGTGCTTTCGGTCAGCGCGGCACTGTTGCGTCATGGTCCGCGCTTCTGGCACATGTCACGTCCGATGCAGGCGATGCGTCCCTGGCCGAAAAAAAACGATGGCAGCTTTACCCTGCAGTCGCATTTAGCCGCAGACCCGCAGGCCACCGAGACTCTGTTACGTCGACTCGGTTTTAGCGAGTTTCGTCACCGCGAAGACCACGGCAAGCCATTGCTGCTGGCCCGCCAGGGGCGCTTTAGCAAATTTGGTTTTTTCCTGGTGCACGGTGGTGTGGTGCTGATCTGCATTGGTGGTCTGATCACCTCGCAGCTGGGTTTTCGCGGCGTAATGAACCTGCCTGAAAACGACAGTGACAATAAAGTCTATGTCGCCGACGGGAATGAATATCGCACCCTGCAACTCCCCTTTCAGGTACGCAATGATGATTTTGACATTGCCTTCTATAAAACAGGTATGCCTCGTGACTACAGTAGCCAGTTAGTCCTGCACAAGGACGGCAAAGAGATCATCTCCAAACGCATTACCGTTAACGATCCGCTACGCTACCAGGGTATCACCTTCTACCAGGCCTCCTTCGGTGACGCGGGCTCCGGGGTCGAGTTCACCATCCGTGACCTGAGCGAAAAGGGCTTTCCCGAGCAGAAGGTAAAAACAGCGGTTCACAAAGAGCTGGAAGATGGCATGGGACTCAAACTCACCATTAAAGAGCTGCGCCAGCACAACGTTATGAATATGTCGCAGGAGGAGGGCAAGACCAAGCTCACCGATGTCGGCCCGTCACTCGATATCCACCTCTCCTCACCGAGCAGTGGTAATCTCACCTTTCGGGTCTATATGTCCTACCCCCACATGCTCGCCTTTGGCCGCACTGGAGATAGTGAGATGACCTACGATGACCTCGGTTTCGCTCCCTCCGATAGCCTGCGTATGGAGCTACTGGGGGCCTACCTTAATGAGGTGAGCAAAATTGAAGGTGAGCGTAGCGCCGATCAGAATCGTGCCGCCTTCGCTGCGGCCATGAAGAGCCTGGATCTGCCAATCAGTCGTGCCGCAGAACTCGGCCCCTCCATCGCTATTGCCGAGCAGGTACTGCGCAAGCACAAGCTGCCGATGCTCTTCAGCTTTACCGGTTTTGATCCAAAGATGTATACCGGCCTGCAGGTGGCCCGTGACCCCGACTCACCACTAGTATGGTCAGCCTGCGCGTTGCTGGTGATTGGTCTATACATGATGATCTATATGCATGAGAAGCGGGTCTGGATCCGCTTCGATAAAGAACAGCAACAACTTGAGGTGTGCGCCCTGTTATCGGGCAAGGATAAACACCCCGTTAACACCACACTGGCCCGCCTGCAGCAGGAACTCACTGCAGTACCAGACACCACAAGTTGAGAGTGAGGTAACACCGTGAACGATACGACGCTTACAGCAAATCAGCGCTTTCAAGCCCCCTCAGGGGTCTGGAGCTACTGGCTCGGTATGCTGGTACTGACACTGGGGCTGGCTGGACTGGCGATCACCGGCGAGGCAGATAAGCTGACCGTCGGCACCCCTTTCATCCAGCTGCTCTCCTATAAGCTCACCAGCTACGCCAATGTGCTACTGGCGGCAGCCACCGTGATCTATATTGCCCATCTCTGGTTTACCCAGCCGGCGGTCGGCAAGTGGGCCAGTGGTCTGGCCACGGCCGGGGCCATCGGCCTGCTGGTAGCGCTGCTTACCCGCTGGTTCGAGACCCATCAGGTACTCGAAGAGGGACATGTGCCGATCAGTAACCTCTATGAGGTGACCATCTTCTTTACCGCATTGACCACCACTATCTATCTGATACTGGAGTCGTTCTCACGCAACCGCCACCCTGGCGCCTTTGTGATGCCGATCGTGATCATGGGGATCGCCTTTGAGTTGTGGCTGGTGAGCAAGGGTAATGCCGGGCCGCAGAATCTGGTGCCCGCGCTAAAGAGTTACTGGATGCACGCCCACGTACTGGCCAACTTCATCGGTTACGGCGCCTTCGCCGTGGCCTGCGGTGGTGGGGTGATGTATCTGGTGCGTCACCGCGCCGAGGAACGCGGCAACACCGGCGGCAGGGTGATGCGGGTGCTGCCGGGGCTCACCGAGACCGATACCCTGATGTACCGCGCCATCGCCATCGGCTTTGTCACCTTCACCATCGCCACCATTCTTGGCGCGGCCTGGGCCTACGATGCCTGGGGCGGCTACTGGTCATGGGACCCCAAGGAGACCTGGTCGCTGATTGTCTGGCTCACCTACGCGGTCTATATGCACCTGCGTTTCGTTAAGGGCTGGGCCGGTACCCGTATGGCCTGGTGGGCGATCCTCGGCTTCGGCGTTACCCTGTTCTGCTTTATCGGCGTCAATATGTTCCTCTCAGGATTGCACTCTTATGGTCAAGTCAGCTAAACGTTTTACGTTAATTGTTGCCACTAGTCTGCTGTTCGCCTGTGGCGAGCAGGCAGAGGTGGTAGAGCTCGGCCCGGTGGTGATGCCGGCCGATCATGAGAGCGTCGCCAGGCCGGCACCGGTTGAACCGCAGGGGCCGCGTCAGGTCATCCTGCCCGAGGCACTGCAGGGCAAATACCACACAGTCTCGATGACGGTGCAGCTGCCGGGGATGAGCGAGGCGACCAGCATTGAGCTCCCTCTTGACGGCACACCACAGCAAGGTGAGTACGGTACGCTGCTGGCACGCGACTATCTTCCCGCCTTCCTGATCAGCGGGAATACCATTACCAGTGACGGGGACGAGGAAAAGAACCCGGCGGTATGGGCCGAATGGCAACGTGACGGAGTGAAGGTATTTGCCGGCTGGCTATTCCGTGACTACCCCAGCCTTAACCCCATGCAACTGCCCGATCACCAGCTCACCTTTATCGGCGCAAAATAGGGTCGCAGCATGCCAACAATCAAACATGGAATGCAGGCCATCCTGCTACTTCTGCTGATGCTGCAACTGTCCGGCTGTGGCAAGCCGGCCCCAGTAGAGCCGCCGAAGCTGGGCGATACCATTTCCGATGTTACCTTTGTCAGTCTGGATAATGGCCACCTTACTCTCGCCTCACTTAACGACAAACTGGTCGTGGTGCACTTCTGGGCCACCTGGTGTGCCCCCTGTCGCAAAGAGATGCCCAGCCTGGAGCGGCTGTCGCAAAAACTCGACCCCAACAAGTTTGCCCTTATCGGTATCTCTGTGGATGAGGATGTCAATCTGGTCAAAGAGTTCAAGCTAAAATATGGCATCCAGTTCGCCAATTACATCGATATCGATATGCCGCTGGCCAAGGGCCATTTTGGTGCAACTGCTTTCCCTGAGACCTTTATCATCAGCCGTGACGGCAAACTGCTACGTCACATGATTGGTGAACACGAGTGGGATACCCCGGCCATGCTTAAACTGCTCAATGATGCCTACAGTGGCATCACTACCAAGAGCGGTGCCTACTGGTGAGTCGCTTTTATCAACTTGCCGTCCTACTGCTGCTTAGCATTGCCACTACAGTCGAGGCCGGTGATCCCTTCAGTGGCCACCATGTTTACACGCAACACTGCCTTCAATGCCACAGCGAAGACGGCAGCGGCAATATGGTCGCGATCCCCAACTTTCGCCAGGGCGAGGGGTTACTACAGCCCGATTATGTACTGGCAGAAACACTCAAACAGGGGCTTGGCGCGATGCCGGCCTACCGGGGGCTTCTCGACGATAACGAGCTGGCCGACGTCATCACCTATCTAAGAACCCTGCAATAGGGCATCAAGGTCACCACTATGAAGCGACGAGTCGCACCCTTAGCACCATTTTTTCTCACCTTACTGTTGGGCGCCTGCAGTGACCAGGTTACCGAACTGCAGCCGGCCGACCCAAAGGCCGAGACCGCGTCCCCGGACACCCCCGCAACAGTTCAGTACAAGCTGCTCGACACCTTCAAAATTGGTGATGGGGTGGTGGCTCGATCACTGGCACTGGAGGCCAGCAACAACACACTCTGGGTCGGCACCTCAGGAGGAGCGATGGAGATCGACCTGACCAGCCAGCAGCCTCGCAACACCTACACCCGTGAACACGGTCTGGCCAACGAATATATCTTCGGTATCTTCATCGACTCGCAGGGCAACAAGTGGTTCGGTACCAACGGCGGCGGTGTCTCGCGTTTTAAGGACGGCGAGTGGAAGACCTTCTTCCCGATGCACGGTCTGGCTGACTACTGGATCTACAGCTTCACTGAACAGGCCGACGGTACCCTGTGGCTTGGCACCTGGGCCGGCGCCAACAGCTACGACCCGAAGACCGAACAGTTCACCACCTATGTCGAAGAGCTGATCAACGAATGGGTCTATGGGCTCGACATCGATTCCAGACAACGGGTCTGGTTCGGCACCGAGGGCGGGGTCTCGATGTTCGACGGCAAGCAGTGGCAGGA
>JBFFJV010000181.1:0-5700 GCA_041555695.1 Thiohalomonadaceae bacterium
CCAATCTCCAGGGACTTGCCCGGACGGGCGATCTCCGGCACCTGCAGCGTCACCTCCAGCCGGCGCTTGCTGCGATCGATGGTAAAAGGGGCCACGGCGTAGCTCAGCGGGCTGATATAGATCTCCGGTGAATCGGCGGCACGCACAAAGGCGACATTGACGTAGGCGTTGCCCTCCAGCCCCTCGGGCAGCCGGATGCTCTGCATCGTGCTGGTGGTATCGGTGGTGAACCACTTAAAGCTGTGTACCCGGTCAGATTCAATGGTGATAAGTCCGCTGCCGGTATAGGGGGCGGTGATGTTCATCTCGATCAGTTCACCGGGACGGTAATCCCCCTTCTCCAGGCGCAGCTGCAGCTCGGCATTCTTCTCCAGGCTGCCATCAAGGTTACCGTGGCCGACCACTGAGAAGGGGATACGCGCCAGACGCATGCCCGTCGGTTCCACCAGCTCCAGGACAAAGTCTCCAGGCTGGCTGGTGGGCAAGGCATAATCGCTGCCCTCTACAGCAATGTCGAACAGGCTCTCACCCAACGGGCGCTCCTTCACTACCGTCTGGTACTTGTAGGTACCGTTGCGCTGGCGCACCAGGGTGGAGACCTTGTGTCGCTCAATCAGCCGCAGGCTCAATGCCTCACGGGCGATCTGCCTGAGCTCACTGTCAATGGCGATAAAGTTGAGTGTGCGCTCACTATCTTTGTTGATGTAGTCCAGCTTGCCGTCGCTTTTGTAGCCGGCCAGCCAGCTCAGTGGTGAGAGCAGAGTCGAGCTGCTGGCACTAACGCTACGTCCGCCCCCCTCCTCATACCCCTGGGCATGAAAGGTGAGGCGGTAGGTGCCCTGCACGTACTCCTGCAGCGGCAACTCAAAGTGCGCCAGGCCATCGGCGTCACTCTTCACCACATCCAGGGGTTTGTTCACACTGCGCCGCGGCTTTTCCGGGTCATCCAGCGGGTCTTCAAAGCGGTAATCGGCATAGTCACGGAAGTGAAAACCGGTCGGTTGCAGGGTGAAGTTGGCCTCCACCCGTCGCTCCTGGGCGGGGGTGCCGAAGAGGTTCTCCAGCCGCACCTCGGCCTTGAGCAGGCTGGCCGAGATCCACCCCTTCTCTCTGGCGCCGAGCAAACGGCTCTGGATCTTCATGCGGTCCGGCTGGAACTCCTCGACCTTGAAACTGACCGCACCGACCTGACGTCCGCGTCGCTGGTTGTTGCGGATCAGGTAGAGGGTGGCCTCGTACTGTCCGGTCTCTGAGGTCGTCTCGGTGGTGTAGGCCTGCTCAAGGAAACCCAGCTCGGGCAGGGTGAGCTTCTTCTTCAGGGTAACGGTGCCGCGCGGATTGCGGACCTCCAGTTGTAGCGGGATCGCCGGTGGGGAACTCATGTCCTGATGGCGCACGATGGCGGCCAGATTAACCGTATCACCCGGGCGGTAGATACCGCGATCAGAGAACAGGAAGGCGTTAATCGCATTGCGCTCCTGGTGGTCGCTGTACTGGCCGCCCACATTGAAACGCGAGAAATTGAGTTGACGGTTGCCACGCTCAAAGGGGAGAAAGGAGATATCGTTACCGCGGCGCACCAGGTATACCGTCGGGCTCTTCTCCTTCTCCAGGCCATTGCTGCTTGGCAGGCTGGCATGCCCCCGCTCATCGGTGGTGGCCTGCATGACCACCAGACCGTTCTTACCCAGCAGTTGCACCGTGGCGTCGGCCACCGGCTGACCGCTGGCGATCGACTGCACGAATAGCTCATGGGAGTTATCGCCGTTCTGCTTCACCACCAGGCCCAGGTCACTCACCAGCAGTAGCCGCCGGTCCTCAATGTTGTAGATCGGACGCTTGCGCTGCGGGTCCCACCCCTGCACGGTGATAAAGAAGAGGCCGTAATCGCCCGCCGGTTGCAGGTAACCGCTGAGATCGAAGGCGGCGTAGTTGGCCTCTTTCGGGTGGCCACGATTGAGCTGAATCACCTCGCGGCTGATCTCAGAGAGGTTCTCCTCATTAAAACCGTAGTTGTTGAAACTGGGGTTACTGATATCACCGTAACTCTGGCTGATCAGGTGGTTCAGCTGGCGCGGCAGCACCCGCCCGACACGTACCTCTAGCGCCGACAGGTTGCGGCTGAGCATGCCGAATTTATGTTCCCCGGAGAGGGCCAGTACCGAGCCCTCGTGGGTGATCTTCAGCTCGCGCGGGTAGGCCGGGCTATTGAGCACGGCATCGTAGCCACTGCTCATCTTAAACTGGTTGATCGAGCTGAGGCCCGCTGCCAGACGCAGGTAGAGCTGACGCCCCTCGGGGACATCGATACGGAAGTTATACCCCTTCTGCGCCTCACGTTCGTTGGGGATCGCCTGCCATGCCACCGCTTCGGCACGGGCCAGCACCTCGCGACTCACCTCTCGTGGTCCACGCCAGGCGTTACGACGCTCTGGCAACAGGTAGAGCTCTACCGAGGACATCAGCCGGGTGGCGTCCACCTCGTCGCTAAACTCGATCCCCAGGATCTGCTCCGGCTCATCGTTCTGGTTACGCACAATACGGGTCTGTGCGGACTCTACACGAAAGAAGCTGTAGATATCCGGGATCTCCACATTGCCGCTGATGGCAGCGCTCAGCCGGGCCTGACCCAGCTGACTCACCACCTCTTCAGGCAGCTGTAGCTGCATGTAATTACGCTGCTCCGGCAGGGTGATCGGCTCGGAGTGGACATAGGCCTTGCGGTGATGTTTGTCGTAGCTGACGCTAAATCCATACTCCTGTGGCGCCACCTCAATACCGGCAGCGGAGGGACGCATCCCCAACGTCAGCCGCTGCTCCAGACTTGCAGGCTCGACCGCATGGGTAAAATCGAGGGTGGCGACGACCCGACGGGTGCTGCGCTCCACCGGATCCTGATAGAACTCGATAGACTCCAGCTGGGCACTGAAGCCGGGGGTGGTGAACTCGACCTCATTGCTATCCAGGCGCACCCCGTCGCGGAACAACTCGGGAGAGAGGTGTACGCTGTAGCGCTGTTTGGCCGGCCAGTCCTGCTCCGGGCTAAACATCAGGCTGTGATCGTTGCTCCAGCGCCACTCACCCGGCTGTGCCGGTTGCATGCGGATACCGCTGCTAAGTACCTTATCCAGCTGGGCCAGCGCCGCCACCGAGGGCTGCTCCGGCAACTGCAACGAGTCGCCCAGGGTTTCATAGTCATAGGAAAAATCGATGCGTAACGGCTGTGGACGCAGCTCATCGTTATGGATGGGGGTAATGCCGGGGGCAATCGCCTCGGCAGTGTACTGTAACGGTTTGGGCAGTTGCTGGTAGTAGTAATAGCCGCCATAGCCCGCGATGACGAGTAACAGCAGCGAGAGGAACACTCTGGGGTGGCGCCGGCGCTGCTGTCGCACCAGGAGCAGCCAGGGAGGCGGGCTCCAGTGAATAGGGCCGAATAGAAAAGAAACCATCTTGCCCAAAGCGCCAAATATACCCTTCATTACACCGATCCCTTATTCCTTGCGATGCATAATTTCCTGTCATGTCCCTGCCATGCACAGCAGACACAACATCAACCACTACTGGCCGGCAAACGCCTCTTTAAACAGCTGCTGCATCGCCGCCCATGATGCCTGGTCTGCCGCAGCATCGTAGGCCAGCGGCAGGCCGAACTTTTCACCATAGGTATCGGCATCCGGGTTGGTGAAACTGTGTTTGGCACCGGGATAATTCTCCAGCCGGTAGTCAGCACCCACCGCATCCATTTGCGCCTTAAAGATTTTGATATGTTCCGGTTTTACAAAGGGATCGGCGGCACCGTTGGCGACGAAGACCTTCGCCTTCACTGCCCCCTTTTCCGGCGGGGTGCTGGTGGTGAGACTACCGTGGAAGGAGGCAACCGCATCAAGGTCGAGACCGCGGCGCGCCATCTCCAGCACGATGCCTCCGCCAAAGCAGTAACCGATGGCACCGATCTGCTCACTCTCTACCGTCGGCTGATCACGCAGCAGGTGCAGTGCGGATTTGAAGCGCGCCTCGGCCAACGGCATATTTTTCTTCAGCGCCCCGGAAAACTTGCCCGCATCCTCAGGATGGGCCGCCTGCTTGCCCCCGCCGTACATGTCCACGGCCAGTGCGGTGTAACCCAGCTGCGCCAGTTGTCTGGCACGACTGCGCGCATACTCATTGTGTCCCCACCACTCGTGTACCACCAAAATGCCCGGGCGCTTGCCGCGAACCGCATCGTCATAGGCGAGATAGCCCTTCATTACCACCCCGCCACTGCGGTATTCCACCTCTTTATCCACCACCGCAGCCCACAGGGGGGGTGTCATCGCCGCCAGCACCAGTATGGTGAGTAATCTGTTCATCATCTCATCATCCTTTTTGTTAATTTCTTATCACTATAGTCAAGCTATAGCGGACGTGTTGAAAACACGAGCTGTGGCAAACCTGAATGCCTGGGCATTGGCACTTCTCAGAACGAAAAGGTGCTGAGGGAACATCCTTTTCCATTGAATGCGCAGCGTTAAGCCTCGATCTGCTGCATTAAAGCAAAGTGGTGCATAAAGGGGTTGGCCAGTGAGGGGTTGCGAATCATCTGGCGATAGTTACCGCTAGCAAATTGCAGGGCCCCCGTCGCGACGGCAGGCCCGAGCTTGGTCAGGCCAAACCCGCCTTCAATCCAGGCGGCCCACTTCTCCGGTGCGGCGCGCAGGTCCCAGTCCAGCATCCCGCCATCGTAGGCCCCTGCCTGGCTGACCACGCCGTTTTCGATCACCAGCATGCCTCGTGCCTGCTCCTCCCCCTTAAAGCCGTAGGCTATACGCGCCGAGAATGCGGCATCTGCAAGTGGATTGGTGATATCGCTGGATGCATTCCATTTATCCTGAAGCTGTTGCATCCATGCCTCTGAGAATAACTCGCTCATCGTTCTCCCCCGTCCTTCGACATAGTTATTTCGAATTGTAATAAATTATTGTTATCTTTCTTTTATAGCAGGAAAAGTGTCTAATTTTCAAGCCGATAGCTCACAATGCCGACTCGACTACATCGCTTATTCTGTCACTGTGACACATATCGAACTTAGCAGTAGCCCCAACAGGAGTTAGCCTGCCATTTCATGTATGCTACGCAGATAACTACGACAACAGCGTCCACAAATGGCACGCAGGTAAATTTTCATGGCCGGGCCTCCCGGTATGCGATAGGGAAATCGACATGTACTATGAAGATGGATTGCAATCCATTGAATTAAGGAGAAGCCGAAACAGGAGCTCCGTTGTATTGGATAATCGATTTAAGCAAGAGATCACGCGCCTTTTCTACAAGCAGGCGCCTTTTGTCAGTATCAGCCTCTTTTTTGTGCTGGGGATAAGCTATACCTTTTTCAACGGCATACTCCCTGACACTATTCTCGTTACATGGATTGCCTTTAATCTACTGTTCAGTATCGCACTGCTATTATGCTACTTTGCCTATCGACACTACGACCCTACGTTAAACTCCGACTTCTGGCTAAAGTTCTATATTCTCCTTGAGGTGCTTCAAGATATCTCACTGGGCACGCTAGGCCCAATGAGCGCACTCGTAGCAGATGAGACCACTCGATTGTTTATCCTATTCCTGCTGGCAGGGGCAGCCGCAGGGGCGATCGCCACACGAGGCATACTCTTCAAAGTATATTTAACATCCATATCGGCACTATTAATTCCTGCC
>JBFFJV010000182.1:0-5656 GCA_041555695.1 Thiohalomonadaceae bacterium
ATGCTGATCAGAAAAACGATGCCCGTCACGTAAGCGGCCACGCGGAATAACTCTTGCCGGTATTCGGTGACGTCGGCCAGTACGATAATGTGCCCGACATTCTCCCGCTGGACATCAAGTAGTGGTAGCGCCGATACATGATACAGGTGCCCCTGGTACTCGCTGTGCATGAATACGTCTCTCTTTGTCTCATCCTGATGGTGGTGCGCAAAGGCATTGAATGCGGGGTCCCAGATGGGACTGGTCCTGTCGATTACCACAAAGTCGCTATACTCGTTCCAGTCTGCATTGTTGCCGAGTATGCGCTGGCCCTCTTCCCACTTCTCGCGCGTGATATGCCTTTTGTTGGCAACGAATATCAGGTCGACAGCCAGAGCCTCCTTGATGGGGCGGGTAAAGTGCTCAATCTCCTCGCCCAGCTCAAGGTAGCCAATCAGCTTGCCAGCCACCTTCCACGGTGTGACGGTGCGCAGTACGAAGCTGCCGTAGGGTCCTATCTCCAGCCCCGATGCGGTCTCTCCGCTCTGCATGGCCAGTTTTAGTGTGTGGCGTTCGATGGTGTCCCCATGGCGCTCGGGGTGGTGAACACGCAGGAAGTTGCGACCATCGGTGTTGTGGAAGTAGAAGTGGGTGATACGGTGCTGGGCGCGCAGCTCCTTGAATAGTGGTGTGCTGCAGGCAAGCAGTTGCTCCCTCTCCCCAGCGCGAAAGGCACGCTTAATGCAGGGGTCGGCGGTGACCCGCCGTAGCATGTTCTTCAGCAGGTGGGCGTCTTTATCCCTGGCCGCATCGAACATGCTGTGTGTGCCTTCAAGCCGCAGTGCCAGGGCATCAGCAATAAAGCTTTTGGTGAAATAGACAAAGCCCGTCATCACCGTGATGAGTAGTACCAGAATAAAGATGGCAAGTGGCAGCGTCAGTACGCGCCGGATACCCGATGGGTGAGCCTCCTGCTCAGGCTGCTGTAGAATCTCTGCAGATAGATCTTCGCTCATGCTCTCTTCTCACCTTCTCTGGGGCATTATCATTTTGTCGTGAGTGCCAGTTCGAGGTCTTCTACGATATGGTGCATCTCTTCGTCTATCGCCATTCCCTGCTCAATATTGCGTATGCTGTGATCGGTGCTTTGCTGGACCATCTGCACCAACATTTGCTCCTGCTCATCTGTCAGGCCATAGGTCAGAAATGACTCTTCAAGTTCACTCATCAGGTCGTTCATAATGGTCTGAGCCTGTAGCTTCTGTTTGCGGCCCCGTTGTTGCAAATCCTGCAGGGTATGTTTGGCCGAATTGATTGCATGTTCCAGTTCCAGTTCCAGAGAGATGGCGGCCAGACGGGAGTTGCCCCCTTCTGCCAGCAGTGCCAGGTTGTCGCGCATCCTGCCGCGTTTCTCCTCATCCTCCGGCATGTTTTTTACCATCAGTGTGAGGTTGCCGTAGTTGGCAATAAAGTAGGCATCTTTCTCGCGCAGGCGTCCGGCGTCTTTTAGCACCATGAGAAACTCTTTCTCCAGCTGTGACACCGGGCCCTCGTTGCCAACAGTGATGACTTCCGTTCGAGTGCGTAACTGCACAACTGCTTCCAGGCCGTAGCCGCTGATGCTCTCCACCAGGGCCTGCCCCAGCGCCTCATAGTCGTGTGTCTCAAAACTGCTGCGAAGAAAATTGACCACTACGCCAAGTTCGCCGCTACTGGTCATCGCCTGCATGGCAAGGTCAAAGGCTGATGCCTTCTCGCTCTCCATCTCCTGGCGGATACGGCGGTTCTCTATCGCAAGACGTGTTTTTTGTAATATCTCATCATGGCGAATGGGCTTGATGACATAGTCAATACCACCCGCTTCGTAGCCGGCCACAATCTGTGATTCCTCACTCATGGCTGAGACAAAGATTACGTCAATATTCTGTGTTTCTGTATTTTCCTTTAGCTGTCGACATACCTCGTAGCCGTCCATCTCCGGCATCATGACGTCGAGAAAGGCAATGGCGATATCGGGCTCTTTTTGTGCAATCTTGAGTGCTCTCTCTCCGTTCAGTGCTACCTTGACGCGGTAGTCGCCTTCCAGAATATTTACGAGGAGATCGATGTTGTCCCGTTGATCATCGACTACAAGCACAGTGGGCTTATCAGGTTCTGTCACATTCATGACCTCAATAGTGTTTCCGTCAGGGCTAGGGAGATAATCAGCAGGTGTCAGATTGCTGGAGTTTTACGATGACAGGGACCGATGCACCTGGCTGTTATTTATGGTCTGCAGGATAGCATTTCAATGCCACTGTTAAATATAGGTGTTTGTCTGACAGGAGGGTGCCGAAGGCCACTCCTGTGCTGTCCGGTTTGGCTATTCAGTGCTACAACCCGTTACACAAGTAGTACGGTGGTGACGGCTGGGTTATAGGTGCAGGTGGCTGGCGCTGAGTCGACCCCGGCGTTAGGACGCTGTGCACTGATCTGGCGTGGGTGATGGGGGGCTCTTGATGCCCCAGTGGCCAGTTGAGACTATAGCGTCCCTTCGGGCCAGCCGTTCTCGAACAGCAGCGATTCCAGCGGCTGGCGTTCGGCCCACGACTGCTGCTCCAGCATCGGTTTGTCGTAGAAGCTCTCCACATGACCGAGGCAGAGGATAGCCACGGGCTTGCCGCTTTCCGGAATAGTGAGCAGTTGTCGCAATTCATCCGGGTCGAAGATGGAAACCCACCCCATACCGAGTCCTTCGGCGCGCGCGGCAAGCCACATATTCTGAATGGCGCAGGCGACCGAGGCGAGGTCCATCTCCGGCAGGGTGCGGCGGCCGAAGATGTGTGTCTCGCGCTGCGGCATCAATGCCGCGACGATAAGCTCGCCGCACTCCAGTATCCCCTCTACCTTGAGTTTCATAAACTCCTGTTCGCGCTCGCCAAGGGCGCGGGCGGTATTGATACGCTCCGCCTCGACCATGGCGTGGATCGCCTCTCTCAATCCATGTTCAGTGATACGGATGAAGCGCCATGGCTGCATGAAGCCGACGCTGGGGGCAAGGTGGGCCGCGCACAATAGTTTGTGCAGGAGTTCAGGCTCGACCGGGTTGGGTAGAAAGTGGCGCATGTCGCGCCGTTCTTCGATGGCGCGGTAAATGGCGTTGATATCGCTATCTGGATAACGGTGCTGGTTGCTCATGGACGGAACAGTCCGGCAGTGGCCTCGGGGTTGGAGGCAAAGTAGAGGTGCAGGTAGCTGGCCGTTAGCCGTTGCTGCTGGTAGATCGCCTCACCGGGCTGTGTGCCGCGCTGGCGTATGCCGTGGGCGATAGGCGTCAGTTCGGTGTCCATCTTTGAGTGGTGGAAGGTATGGGCGGTTATTTCGCCCCCGGCTAACGGGGCCGCCTGCATGCCGAGCCCGGCGAGCCCGGGTTGCATTACGGCACGCCCGGACAGCAGGCCGACCATCTCCCCTCTGTTTCCCTCTGTGTCTTGCAGCTCATTGAGCAGGTAGAGCATACCGCCACACTCGGCGAGCAGCGGTTTGTTGGCCTCGTAATGTTTCTGAATCGACTCCTTCATGGTCTGGTTGTGGCTGAGGGCATTGAGGTGCAGCTCGGGATAGCCGCCGGGCAGCCAGGCCGCATCACACTCGGGAAGCTGCTTATCGCTTAAAGGTGAGAAGAAGTGCAGTTCTGCCCCCATCGCCCTGAGCAGGTCGAGGTTGGCGGGGTAGATGAAGGCAAATGCAGCATCGCGGGCGATGGCGATGCGCAGCTCTTTTAATAATTCTGGCAACGGCCCCTGTTGTGCGCTATGAAAAGCAGTCGCTTCAGGCAGCATGGTAATGCCGGCATTTTCTACTGCCGCAGCACCCGCTTCCAGCCGTTGTTCCAGATCATCCAGCTCCTCGGCCTGTACCAGACCGAGGTGGCGTTCGGGCAAGAGCATTGCTTCATTGCGCAGAATGCCGCCGTAATAGTTGATCTCGGCAGGAAGACTTTCGGCCAGCATTTCACCGTGGCCGCTGGAGGCTACACGATTGGCGATGACGCCGGCAAAGGGGAGGCTATCTCGATAGTGCTTCAGGCCATAGGCGATGGCACCGAAGGTCTGTGCCATGGCGCTGGCGTTGATCACCGCGAGCACCGGGATGCCGAACAGCTCGGCCAGATCGGCACCGGAGGGGGTACCGTCGAACAGCCCCATTACCCCTTCAATCAAAATGAGATCTGCATGCTCTGCCGCTTCATAAAGCAGCTGTTTGCAGGCCTGCTCTCCGACCAGCCACAGGTCTAGCTGATAGACCGGATTTGCTGATGCCCTCTCAAGGATCATCGGGTCGAGGAAATCAGGTCCGGTTTTAAACACGCGGACATTCCTGCCCCGGTTGCGGTGATAGCGGGCCAGCGCGGCGGTTACGGTGGTCTTGCCCTGGCCGGAGGCGGGGGCGGCGATAAAGAGAGCGGGGCAGGCGCGCATTAGAACTCCACCCCGGCCTGCGCCTTTACACCGGCCTTAAAGGCGTGTTTTTCCATATGCATTTCGGTAACGGTATCGGCAATTTCAATCAGTCCCTCCGGAGCACCGCGTCCGGTGATGATTACATGTTGCATCGGGGGGCGATTGTTCATGGCATCAATCACCTCTTGCAGGGGCAGGTAGTGATACTTCAGCACGATATTCAGTTCATCCAGCACGACCAGATTTATCGTGGGGTTGGTGAGCATTTCAAGGGCGATGTTCCAGCCGGCACGCGCAGTCGCTTCGTCCTGTTCTTTGTTCTGGGTGTCCCAGGTAAAGCCGTCGCCGGTGACGTGGTATTCGACCTCCGGGAAGCGGGTAAAGAAGGCCTCTTCCCCGGTGGTGCCGCGCCCTTTGATGAATTGCACGATCCCCACCTTCATGCCGTGACCTAATGCACGCGCGACGACACCGAAGGCGGCAGAACTCTTGCCCTTGCCATTGCCGGTATTGACGATGAGTACACCGCGCTCTTTATCCGCCTGTTTGATCTTCTCTTCAACTACCGCCTTTTTGCGTGCCATGCGTTGCTGGTGGCGTTGTTTCTTTTCCATCTCCATTAGCGGCTCCACTGGTTACGGTGTGTTGCCAGCTCTAGCAGTCCATCCAGTAACACCGGTGCGGGATGGAGGAACTTTGCGCCATCGAGATTGATGATGGTGAGAGGGGTCTTAGGTTTGATGAAGGCACACTGTTTGTTCTGCTTGCGCTCGAAGATAAAGAGCAGTTCCGGTTGTAGCTCGTTGATCAGGCTATTGATGGTTGTTACCTCCTCGCCTGGCTTGATGTGGCGAATCTTCTCGGCGGTTTCTACAGTGATGAAACCTGCATGGGTGAAGAGGTCTGAGAGCCAGCGCTTTTTACCAAAGGAGTAGGGGGTGCCAGAGCAGGCGGAGAGGAGTAATACCTTTTTTCCGTTGCCCTCTATTCCGGTGGCAAGGGTTTTCCACTGCTGCTGAAAATCTGCGACGCGCTGATCGATATTAGATACTTTTGCCTCACGCCCCATCAGTCGCAGATTATCTTCAACCTGTGCCATGCTCTCGAAACCATCAAGGCGAAAGCTGCGCGCGCCCTCGGGAGTGGCTGTTTTGAGTACTTCCTCTTTAGTCCAGTTGGAGGTAAAGATGAGGTCGGGTTCCAGCGCCTCAATCGCATCGCCGTCTGGATCCATC
>JBFFJV010000183.1:0-5648 GCA_041555695.1 Thiohalomonadaceae bacterium
AAACCGACGGCCGCCAGCAGGTCGGCCACAGTGGCCCCGTAGGCCGCCCCCCGGCCATGACCCACATGCAGCGGGCCGGTCGGGTTGGCGGAGACAAACTCCACCTGCACCCGCTTGCCCGCGCCGATAGTGGAACGGCCATAGGCCTCACCGGCCTCTAGCGCCTCACCCACCACCGCGTGGTAGGCGGCCGGGGCCATGGTGAAGTTGATAAAACCGGGGCCGGCGATGGAGACCTCGGCAAGGTGCTCGGAGGCGGGCAGGTGGGCAACGATCTTGTCAGCCAGGTCTCGCGGCTTGCTGCGCGCCGGTTTCGCAAGCACCATTGCGATATTGCAGGCAAAGTCGCCGTGCGACTTGTCACGGGCCCGCTCAATGGTGATGTTCTCTGGCAGTTCAAAGTCGAACACCCCGGCACTGGTGAGGTCGTGTAGGGCGGCTTTAACGAGTTCCTGAAGATGGGATTTCATAGGGGCAATTGGGACCGGCTTTTTTGATGGATAGAATTAGTCGGCATTATCCCTGTTCCACGAGCGAAGTGGCAAGTGATCCGGCTCAGATGAGGGGGAGGTAAGGGCTGGTACGGTGTAAATTTTGATTCTGGCAGGTGACCCATAACAAAAAGGGCGACTCAATCCTGGCCGCCCCTCCTTGTTATGAGCTCACTACGGCTACTTCAAACGATAGGCCAGGTTGACCTGCAGCGAGTTAATATTATCGCGTATGACATATTCAGCACGAACATCCATTTTCGCGTCGATGTTATAGCCAGCGCCAACACCTAACATCAATCCATCGTCATCGCCGAAGTCGAGACCGAGACGGCCAATCACATCAACCTTCTCGCTTACCGGCATTGCCGCCACGTAGTTTGCCCAGAGGCCGGTAGCATTGTCACCATTGCAAACAGTACCGAAGAAAGGCACATTGACACAGGCATCCATTTCGCCGCTGTCCATATAGCCCACTTCCAGCGCAGAACTTACGCTGCCCATGTTGATATTCAGGGGCATACCAACGAAGATTTGATAACCCATGGCTGAATCAAGGCCTGAGGCGCTATTGGATGAGAGGCCAGCACCGACGTAAATAGCGTCTACATCAATGAACTCTTCAGCTTGAGTAGTCGTTGCAAATAGCGCGGTAGCGGCAACGGTAAGAATTTTTATGTATTTCATTTATGTGTAGCTCCTTGTTGTCAGATTTATTCCAGTAAAAGCGGAAGCACGATTTAAGCGTGCAGTGCATTGGCGCACAAAAAACGGGTGGGGATCTGTGATGAATTTCTCAATAAAGCTCCACCGGATCCACATCCAGCGACCAGCGCACCTTGCGCCCCTCTTTTATCCCCTCCAGTGCGGCGGCCCAGCGGTTCAGCAGATTATGCAGGGCGGCACGATTACTGGCCTGAAGCAGTAGCTGGCTACGGCTACGCCCGGCACGCCGCTCCATTGGCGCGGGGATCGGGCCGAGCAACCACACTCCCTCATGGCCCAGCTGTTCGGCAGTGCTGCGTGCCGCCTCAAGGAAGATCATCGGGGCGTCTCTGTCCACCGCCTCGGCGCGCAGCAGGGCGAAGTGGGTGAAGGGGGGCATCTCGGCATCCTGGCGCTCTCTGAGGGTGGCGCGGGCGAAGTGGGCGTAGTCCTTCTCTACCAGTAGTCTCAGCAGCGGGTGATCCGGCACGTGCGTCTGAATCAGCACCTCCCCCGGTCGCTCGGCCCGCCCGGCCCGGCCTGCCACCTGGACGATCAGCTGGGCCATACGCTCGGCGGCGCGAAAATCGATACTGAACAGCCCCTGATCCGCATCGAGGATCCCCACCAGGGTGACGTTGGGAAAGTGGTGGCCCTTGGCCAGCATCTGGGTGCCGATGAGGATCTGTCCCGATTCGGTGTGAACCTTCTCCAGCAGCTTGTCCATCGAACCCTTGCGGCGGGTGGTGTCGCGGTCGATGCGGATCACCTCGCGCTCGGGGAATAGTGCCTGTAAGTGTTGTTCGATACGCTCGGTACCCTGGCCGATGGGGCGCAGGTCGGGACTGCCGCAGTCGGGGCACTGGTGCGGAAGTGGCCGCTCACTCTGGCAGTGGTGGCAGCGCATGCGTTGCTGTCCGGCGTAGACTGTCATATTGGCATCGCAACGCGGGCAGACGCTGTGCCAGCCGCAGTCGTGGCACATCAATACCGGTGAGTAGCCGCGGCGGTTGAGGAACAGCAGTACCTGTCCGTCATTATCCAGATGGTGTTGCATTGCCTGTTGCAGGTGCTGCGAGACGCCCTCCTCCATCAGCTGCTGACGTACATCGAGCAGGCGCATCGTCGGGTGGATCGCATTGCCCGCACGCTCCGGCAATTCGAGATGGCGATAACGGCCCTGCAGGGCGTTGTGCAGGCTCTCCAGCGATGGGGTGGCGGTGCCCAGCACGATGGGAATATTCAGTTGCCGCGCCCGCACTACCGCCACATCACGGGCCGAGTAGCGGAAGCCGTCCTGCTGTTTAAATGAGGCGTCATGCTCCTCATCGATAATGATCAGACCCGGCTGAGCCATCGGGGTGAAGACGGCAGAGCGGGTGCCGATGATGATCTGTGCCTCCCCTTTTGCCGCCAGCTGCCAGGCGCTGAGCCGTTCGCCATCAGATAATCCGGAGTGGAGCAGGGCAATAGGCACCGCGAAGCGGCGGCTGAAGCGGCTCACCAGTTGCGGGCTAAGGCCGATCTCCGGGATCAGTACCAGCGCCTGTTTGCCCTGCTCCAGTACCGCAGCGATGGCCTGCAGGTAGACCTCGGTCTTGCCGCTGCCGGTGACCCCGTCGAGCAGGGAGACCTGAAAACCGCTGTCGCCATTAATCGCCGTCACGGCCTGTTGTTGGGCCCCGGTAAGTGGCAGCTGAGTATCGGTTGCGCTCCCGACCTCGACGGCAGAGGTGGCAAGCTCCTGACGCACCACCCACCCCTTATCCACCAGGGAGCGCATCACCGGCTGCCATTTCTCCTGCTGCTGATCGATGGCGGCGGCAGTGAGTCCAGGGGCCCCAATACCCTGTAATAGTGCGAGCAGCGCCTGCTGGCGCGGTGCCCGTGACAGGCTGGCAAGTTCGAGCTCTTTCCCCGCCTCACTGAGGAACCAGTGGGCGACACCCTTTTCATCGGCACCACGCTCCTGGCGAAGCATCACCGGCAATGCCGCCTGAAATACCTCCCCCGGCGGGTGATGGTAGTAGTCGCAGGCCCAGCGCAGCAGTTTCATCATCCCCGCATCGAGTAGTGGCGACTGATCCAGTTGTTTGAGAGCCGCTTTGAGCTTGTCCGGCGGACAGTCACTATGGTCGCTTAGCTCAACCAGAATGCCGACGGTACGCCCCCGCCCGAAGGGGATCACAAAGCGCTGGCCGGGCAGGAAGTTAGTGCCCTGATGCGGGGGGAGGTAATCGAACAATCGGCGCAGGGGGGAGGGGACGGCGATGCGCAGGATGAGGGATTTCATGCGGCGAGTTTATCACGACTTTTTGTGAAAATTATTGTGCTAAATTTAGCCCTGATGTTTAAGGGGGAATCTCTCGAAAATACGCTAACTCCTTGTCATTGCAGGAGTAGTTTGGTTATCCACAAAAGCTGTGGATAACTTTGTGGATTGTTTGGGGCCAAATGGTTGTAGCCCGCGTCTTTTCTACACTGCTGTTAAATCGTCGAGAAAATGAACGAAATATTTTAATTAATGAAATCAATGCGTTACGAGCACGCCGAAGTGGCTAGTGGATAACCTGTTTTAATTGTTGACATCTCTTCGCGTTACCGTTTCCGGTGTGCATAACCATGAAAAAAAGTGAGCCGGAGGGCTTGTCACCACAGAAGTTATTGTGTAGTAAGGCGCCATTGCTAACGGCGGCTGGCGATCAGGGTGAGCCCCATATTGGCCTGCTTGGCGAAGTGCTTGAAGCTTTCTACGCTCTCCTCATCAATTTCGCGCTCACTGAGGGCGCGATCAGCGAATAACAGGCCAATGCCCTTGCCATTAATGGCGATAGTGGAAACGAGAAACGGGCGCTTGCCGATGACACTAGTCACCGAGCTGCTGACAACGGCACAAAGCTCCTTGCGTTTCTCACAATCGATGAGCAGGCTGCACTCTTTATCGATGGCCTCAAAGAATATGTTGCGCACATTCGGCAGACGGGTGAAGTGGAAGCTGTTCTGTAATTTGTCGTTATCCTGGCCCAGCACGAACTTGGCGCGCAGCCCCTTCTTATCAGGGGTCAGCATGGCGAACAGCACGCGATCCATCCCCACACCGCGGTAAATCCCCTCCATCACCATCTCCATAATCATATTCAGGTCACTGCCGTTCTCCAGCAGCATGGAGAGTTCACGCAGGATCTTCAGCTGTAGCATGCCGTCGGGTTGCGGATATTCAATGGACGGCTGTGCCGACGATGTTGCATGGCTATCGGAGCCTGGCAGCGGGATCGCATGGGCGGCATTGGCGGCACCGTAATAGGTGGCAATATCAGCGGCCTCGCGGGCGTTGCGGTGGATCTGGTCGGTGGTGTTCTTGCTGGAGCTGCCGGCCAGTTTTGCGATGGCCTGTATCACCTCCTGGGTTTCCGGACTCTCCCAGCCGTGTTTCTCGGCAGCCTCGGCCACGTCGTGGGCCAGGGTGATATTTTGCCCGCGCTGACCGGCATCGCGGGGATGAGTGAGGGTCTCCTGTAGCAGCGGATTGAGGTGCCACTCCTGGGCCAGGCTGGAACTCAGCGACTTGAGGCGGAAGCCGAGCACCTCATCCTGAGCCGCTTCCTGGGTGTAGCCCGGCTGCTGCATTACGGTGTCGAGCTGGTCGCCGGTCTCGCCGCTAAAACACCAGAAGGCCATGTCGCCGATGTGAAATAGCAGGGTGGCGATGAATACCTCTTCGGGGGAGTCATCGTCACGCTCGATGGCGATGGAACGGGCCTGTACCGCGGCATGGATGGCGCGGGCCAGCGACTGGGTGAGTCGATCACGGGCGTTACCGCGCACAAAGGCATCGACCAGGCTGATGGAGAGGCACATATTGCGCACGGTGTTGAAGCCCAGCACGATCACGGCGCGGCTGATGGTACTCATCGGCTGGCGCTGCGGGTTGAAGTAGATGGAGTTGGCCAGTTTGAGGACGCGGGTGGTCATCGAGGCGTCCTTCAGTACTACGCTGGCCAGCTGGGCGGCGGGGGCATCGTCATTCTCGGCAACACTGACGATACTCTGCACCGTGTGGCCGAAGATCGGCATCTCCTGATCACGGATCAGGGCGACCCATTGCTCCAGTGAGCGTTTTTTCTCGTTGGTTGCCAAGCCGTATTATTCCCTTATTGATCCTGTTGAGCAAAACAGCGATGGATGGTAAACCTGCTGTCCCTGTGACTGCACGGGCTATTCCCCTGCAGGGTTAATGCCGGGGGCGGGCAGGCCGTCGATGCTGTGGTGGTTATTGCGCCGCTGGTAGTCGCAGAGGCCATCAGCCCCCTTCTTCTCTGCCCACTTGATAAGGTCATCACGTTCGTTTTACAAGGATATTAGCGTCACGCCGTCACCATGATTTATGCCCCTGGATTACCCCTTTACCAGTCCGTGCTCGCCCATCATGGTGGCAATGCCGCGTGCCATTGC
>JBFFJV010000184.1:0-5621 GCA_041555695.1 Thiohalomonadaceae bacterium
CATTAATGGTGTTTCCTCTTGTCTCATTGGCCTTGTGTTATGAGAATTTTCGAATCAGCATCTTCTCTATCTCCACCAGAAACAGTACCGAGGAGGAGACGGTGACGACACGCAGCCACGCCTCGCCACTCATGGCGCGGGTGTCAAACAGTGCCTGCAGCGGTTGAAGATAGGTAAAGCCCAGCTGTATCACGATTAACAGGCCGATGGCGTACCAGACGTAACGGTTCCCGGTCAGCCCCTTATAGGTTAAAGCCGGTGCCAGCAGATAACGGGCACTGATCAGGTAGAACACCTCGAACATCACCAGGGTGTTGACCGCCACGGTACGCGCCAGTTCGATGGTGGCACCATTTTCCCGCTCCCATAAAAACAGGCCAAAGGTGCCCGCCACCAGAATCAGCGAGACAAAGATAATGCGCCAGATCAACAAACCGCTAAGCAGTGGTTCCTTCGCATCGCGTGGTGACCGCTGCATCACGTTCTGTTCCGACGGCTCAAAGGCCAGGGTCAGAGCCAGCGTTACCGCCGTGATCATATTGATCCACAGGATCTGCACCGGGGTGATCGGCAGCATGCGCCCCATGCTAATCGCGGCGATAATGGTAAAGGCCTCACCGCCGTTGGTGGGCAGAATAAACAGAATCGATTTTTTCAGGTTGTCGTAGACGGTGCGCCCCTCCTCAACCGCCTGTGCAATGGAGGCGAAGTTGTCATCGGCCAGTACCATCTCTGAGGCCTCCTTGGCCACCTCCGTGCCATTGATCCCCATCGCCACACCAATATCGGCACGCTTCAGGGCAGGGGCGTCGTTAACCCCGTCACCGGTCATCGAGACCACTTCACCACTCGCCTGCAGTGCAGTGACCAGCTGCAGCTTCTGTTCAGGGGAGACCCGGGCGAAGACGTCAGAGCGCTTCACCACCTCTCTCAACTCAGCCTCACTATAGTTCTCCAGCTCTGCGCCGGTTACCACGGTAAAGCCGTCACCGATGCCCATTTGCGCACCAATCGCCCGTGCGGTGGTCGCATGATCCCCGGTGATCATCTTCACAGCGATACCCGCATTCTTACAGTGCGCCACCGCGCGAATCGCCTCTTCGCGCGGCGGGTCAATAATGCCCACCACCCCGAGCAGCGTCAGCCCCCCCTCCACATCACTGAATTCAAGGGTCTGAGTCTCATCCTGCGCGGTTTTAAAGGCGAGGGCGATGAGTCGCTGGCCGCGGTTGGCCATATTATCCATGCACACATCCCAGTAGGTGCGGTCCAGCGGTACATCCTCACCCCGTTCACGCTGCAGGTGGCACATTTCCAGCACCCGCTCGGGCGCGCCTTTAAGGTAGATAAAGCCATGGCCGGCATGGTCATGATGCAGGGTCGCCATAAAACGATGCTGCGACTCGAAAGGAATGGCATCCGTTCGCGGGTACTCACTCTGGCAAAGCCCCTGGTCGACACCGCTCTTCAGTGCCAGTGTGATCAACGCCCCTTCTGTGGGATCGCCCTGCATCTGCCAGTGACCCTGTTGCTCGCTCACTTGGGCGTCATTGCACAGCAGTGCCGCATGGGCCACCTCACGCAGCAGTGGAAACCCCTCGGGAGTCACATCCACCCCATCAAGGTAAAAACTCCCGTGCGGGTCATAGCCGCCGCCGCTCACCTCGCAGATACCGCCAGCGGTGGCCACGGTGCGTACCGTCATCTCGTTACGGGTTAGGGTACCGGTCTTGTCAGAGCAGATGGTGGTGACCGCACCGAGTGTCTCCACCGCGGGCAGGCGGCGGATGATGGCATTCTTTTTCGCCATGCGCTGTACGCCGATGGCGAGGGTAATGGTCATAATGGCAGGCAGGCCCTCCGGTATGCCTGCCACGGCCAGCCCCACGGCGGCGAGAAACATCTCGCCCGCACCGTATTCATGGAACAGTACGCCGTAAATAAAAGTGAGGGTTGCGATGATCCCAATAGCAATGGTCAGCCACTTCGCGAACACCGCCATCTGCTGCAACAGGGGAGTGGTGAGTACCTGCACCTCACGCAGCATACCACTAATACGCCCAATCTCGGTCTCATCGCCGGTTGCCACCACCACCCCTTTACCCTGACCGTAGGTGACCAGGGTACCGGAGTAGGCGAGACACTTACGATCGCCGATGGTGGCGTGTTCATCCACCGCCTCGATATGCTTCTCTACCGGCAGCGATTCTCCGGTGAGCATCGACTCTTCGATGCGCAACTCCCGCAACTTGAACAGGCGTAAATCAGCCGGCACCTTGTCACCGGACTGCAGCACGACCACATCCCCGGGCACCAGCTGCTCGGCGGGGAGGCTGATGACGCGGCCATCGCGCTGCACCACCGCCTGGTGGGAGAGCATGTTGCGGATCGCATCCAGCGCCTTCTCCGCCTTGCCCTCCTGGATGAAACCGATCAGGGCGTTAATCACCACCACCCCGAGGATCACCCCACTGTCCACCCAGTGACCGAGCAGTGCGGTACCCAGGCCGGCGGCCAGCAGCACATAGATCAGAACATTTTTGAATTGCTCGAAGAAACGGGACAGCGCACTCTTCTGCTGGGCAGGGCGCAGGCGGTTGGGACCGTAGAGGGAAAGGCGCGACTCGGCCTCCAGGGTGGTGAGCCCTTCACCACCACTGGACAGCTGCTCGAATACCGATTCACAGCCTCTGCTATGCCAGGGTAGCTCCCCGTCACTTCGCTTCGGTTCTCCAGGCATCCCCCCCCCTACAGATCGTCTTTACCCTCAATACTAACTTATAGGTGACAGATAGCCCGGTGTCCCCTCCCATCGCGCGGCAGTAAGCACGGGATGGGGCGGCGGCAGCAGTTATGACTTTGAGTTACGGGGTAACACCTTGTTGAGTAACAGATAACCGCTAACGGCGGATAGCAGGGAACCAATGATGATCCCCAGGCGCTCATCAAACAGCATATTCACGCCGCTTCCCTCGAAGGAGAGTGAGCCGATGAACAGGCTCATGGTAAAACCGATACCGGTAATGAGGGAGACCCCATAGAGCACACTCCAGCTAATCCCATCCGGCAGCTTGACGATGCCCAGCTTAACGCCCAGCCAGCAAAAGCTGAACACACCCAGCTGCTTGCCCAGAAACAGGCCTGCCGCAATACCCAGTGGTACCGGGTGCATCATCTGCTCAAGACCCACCCCCTGCAGAGAGATACCTGAGTTGGCAAAGGCAAACACCGGGAGAATAAAGAAGGCCACTGCACCGTGCAGGTCGTGCTCCAGCTCCTTGAGCAGTGAACGGCCGGAGTTCTTACGGTCAGAGATCGGGATAAAGAAGGCCAGCAACACACCGGCCAGTGTGGCATGTACCCCTGACTTGAGTACCGCCACCCACATCACGATGCCGATCAGGATATAGGGGGACATCTCCGCCACACCACGGCGGTTGAGGCTGAACAGCGCGACCAGGCAGATGCTGGCGATAATAAGCGACGCGGTAGAGATCTGCGCGGTATAGAACAGGGCGATAATGACAATCGCCCCCATATCATCAAAGATCGCCAGACTGACGAGGAAAATCTTCAGGCTGGTCGGTACTCGATTACCCAGCAGCGACAATACTCCCAGGGCAAAGGCGATATCGGTGGCCGTGGGGATGGCCCAGCCCTGCATTGCCACCTCATCACCGCTGTTGAGGGCAGTATAGAAGAGTGCGGGCACCACCATGCCGCCCAGGGCCGCCAGCGCGGGAAGCACCACATTGCCGATCTGTTTCAGCTCGCCTTCCAGCAGCTCGCGCTTAAGTTCCAGGCCAACAAGGAAGAAGAAGATCGCCATCAAGCCATCGTTAATCCACAACAGCAGCGGCTTGGCCAGCTCCAACGGACCGACTCGCACCTCTACCGGCATCTCGATTAACATGTTGTAGTAGTGGGCCAGCGGCGAATTGGCCATCAACATGGCAGCCACGGCGGCGATAACCAGAATGATTCCACTGGCCGATTCAAGTTTCAGGAATTCGCGTAGATTCGTCATCATGACTTTATTATTACCTTTCTGCAGATCCGATAATTGTTGACACTACTTCAGATTACAAGTTCCTGCCGCAAACATCATCCCCTGTGTCATACGCCACCTCACTCCAGCCGCCCGTCCGCCGGGCAGATTATGAGGCCGCAAGAGCACCGGGAACAGCGCATGCTTATACACTCAGCGGGAAGCTCTTCTCAAGATAGGCGATGATCTCGCTGGATTCATACATCCACTCGGTTGTGCCATCGGCCTTATCGATACGCAGGCATGGCACCTTCACCTCACCGCCCTGCTGAGACAGCTCCTCGCGATACATGCCTTCGGCCTTCGCATCACGTAACTCAATCGGCAGATTAAGACGCTGCATTGCCCGGCGTACCTTCACGCAGAAGGGGCAGGCGTGAAACTGGTAGAGGCTGTAACCCTGCAGTGCCTGTACTACCTGCTGCTGTTGCTCGGGTGTACGCTGACCTGCCCGCGGCCAGGTCAGCCAGTTAATAAAGAGAACAATGCGGCCCAAAAACCAGCGTACAAATTTCATTATCACTATCCAGGGGTAGTCGTGTGTGGGCCGCAATCATAACGGATCTTACCGGGTGGGGAAAAAGCATCGTGGCTAACTGTGGTTATTACCACCGGGCCTCTATGGAACTTGTCACCACCTCGTCCCTCTAATTGTTGATTCTACTCGTTGCGGAAACATCCACTTGCCAGTTATTACCTCTACCCTTCGCAGGCTGCCTCTTAGCGGGCTTGTGCTCATCACCCTGCTCATGGCCTCGAAGGCATGGGGGGATGCCTCCCTGCAGGAACGCTACCACAAGCTCAAGACCGGCCTCAGCACGACACTGCCAGGCACCACCATCAGCCTCACCTCCGCAGAGCAGGGTAAAGCGCTGAGCGCTGAGGTGAGCAGCATCCTCCACTACCCCTTCGACATGGTCTCCGCGACGCTTGCGCGGGCTGAAAACTGGTGCCAGTTCATGCCGCTGCACTTCAATATCAAGGCCTGTACCTATGAGCAGCAGGGGGGCGAGCAGCTCAACGTATTCAGTGGCCGTAAGCACTACCAGTCCCCTGAAGAGAGTTACCGGATGACCTATCGCTTTGAGACTATCAGGCAGAATGAGCAGCGGTTGTCGTTACGCCTCAGCGCCGCGCGCGGTCCGGCCAATACGCGGGACTACCTCATCGAGCTGGAGGCACTGCAGGTGGAGGAGGGGACCCTGCTCCATATGAAATCCTCCTACCAGCCCAGCCTGCTCAGCTCGATTCTGACCAGCAGTTACCTTGCCACCCTGGGTCGCGATAAAGTCGGTTTTACTCATAACGCGCAAGATGGTGATTCACAGCTGGTGCAGGGCATCAGAGGCGTCATCGAACGTAATGTCATGCGCTACCACCTCGCTATCAATGCCTTCCTCAGTACCCAATCACTCGCCGGCAACTTACGCCACGAGGCGGCAATGGCAAGCTGGTTTAGTCAGAGTGAGCACTACCCGCAGCAACTGCACGAAATGACCGAGGCCGACTACCTGGAGATCAAGCGAAGAGAGTGGGGCAACCAGCAGCGGCTACAGCAGGCACTGAACGAGCG
>JBFFJV010000185.1:0-5600 GCA_041555695.1 Thiohalomonadaceae bacterium
AGGTATCCCGATAGATCTGCTCTACCGCCCGGTAGAGGTTTTCCTCCTCGGTGGCAAGACGCTGGTAGTCATAGATCCCTTCACCACCGAGCAACAGCAACCATGCCGCCAATAGCGCCACGCTGGCACGCCAGGGACGCCACAACCGCCCCAGTTGCTCTTTGCGGCCGAACTCCCCCTGTAACAGGTTAATCGTCTGTTGCTCCTGATTGGCTGTCAGCAAACTCAAGGGGTCGGCAACCACTTCATAGTGCTGCTCCAGCTCCCCCAGACCACCTTGCCAGGCGGGCTGTTGAGCCTGGTCGCCGCGTGCATCGAAGATGCGCAGTGAACCCACCTCCTCAGGTGCGCGCTGCAGAGCCAGTTCCAGCAGTGATTCCATTCCATCGTGAGGCAGGCTGTAGACCTCATATCTGGAAAGTCGCAACAGTGCCCCATCAGACTCCAGCAGCAGGCTCAACTCTCCCGGCTGCCACGGCAGCAGCTGGGCCTCATTCACACAGGCATGGGGCTTGAGTTCGACTTCGGCAAATTGTGCCTGCCAGCGAGTCATCTGTTGCAGATTGACCGCAATAATCGGCAATGTCCCGTCCGGCTGCCGCTTACCCAGGGCAAAGTGATAGCCCTCTACCTCCTCGGCCAGCTGCTCCTCCACCGCATAGGGCACAGCACGGCGCAGCTTCTGCCCCTGCAGGGGTGGCAGCGTGGCGCGCAGTGACAATAAGGGGCTCGCGGGCAGTAACACCACCACTCGCTCGCCCTGGCTGCGCAGCGCTGCCTCTTTAAGCTCACCACTTCGCACGGCAGAGCTACCCTGTGCCGTGCGACTGAGCCAGCGCACCTCACCCTGAGGCTCGCTTCCCAGACGAATGTATAACGATGTTTGCATAATCAGTAGGTTCCCTGCGCCCGCATCAAAATGCGACCATCCCCCTTCGCTGTGCGCTGCAGCACGCTGTAACTTTGCTGCGAAAGCGCTCCGAATTGTATCTGTGAAACAATAAGAAAGTGCTCACTCTGTACCGTCAGCATATCAACCTCAATCTCTCTGCCTGCCAGTGCCTCAAGTTTCAAAAACTCATCGACCTTGTTGAAACCCTCTTCACCCCGCCCCTCAATCAAGGCATCCGCCTCAGCACTACTCATCTCTTTGGCCAGACTCATCAATACCGGTGCCGTGGCTGTATTGACGTTCAGTTTCGCCCCTTCGGGCAGCGCCGCAACATGTGGTCGCAACTGCCCGTAGATCTCCGCATCCACCCCCTCCAGCAGCAACAACTCCGAGGGGCTGAGCATTGGCGATCCGGCGCTACGGTAGGGGCGCTCCCGACTCATATAAACATCGTCCTCCGCGCCACCGGGATAGCCAGACTCCTGATCGCTATCAATCCAGTCCGCCACCACCACTGCCAGCTCCGGACTCAACTCCAATGCCAAAAGCAGGCGGCGAAAACGCTCCATCGCCTTAGCATCATGCTTGCCCCCCACAACCAGCGAGTTGAGATTGAAACGCCCCTGCAAATCCTCAATGTAACCACTCACACTGCCCCCCTCTACCGGAACAGGCGGCAGAATAGTGGCCCACTCCTCCCCGGCGTGATCGAGCTGATTTTCCTCACTGTCGCGACGCAGCAGCTGTGCCGCCCAGGCCACAACGCCCTCGGCATAGAGGGCGGTCTGTCCTGCCTGCAGCACATTAGCAGTACGGCGAATATCAAACTGCTGGCGCGACACCATGGAGACGGCCACGCTGGTGGCCAGGGCCACTACCAGCATCGCCTTAATCAGGGCGACTCCGCGCTGTGCCCCAACGCTCACGACGTCGGCTCCGTCGCGGCAGCTTGCCGCATATCGACACCGCCACCCGCTGTCGGGATCACACGTCGAAAGCTGCCCCACCCCTCCAGCTCCAGCGTCACCTCAACGGCCCGGGGCATCACCAGCAATGGCTGGTTATCGCTGGAGTAGGGTGGCCATTGCTCACTCCACTTGTTCTCCTGGTCAAGAAACCGTAACTGCAAGTCACGCACCTGCTGCAGTAGCACCACCTTGTAGGGTTCGCTGCCCTGGGCACGATCCAGCGTCAGCCAGCTATAACGCAGCAACGTCTCATCCACTACACCGTAAGCCACCCGCTGCAGGGTGCTGCGCGGCTGGTTGAGCGGATTCTGCCAGCCGGCCCGGGAGAGTGAGAGGCGGTAGTCACCAAAGTCTGCCGAGATCATCGGCGGCTGGCTATCACCGAAATCATCACGCACCGAACGCAACACATGCTGTCCAATATCACGTTCCAGCATCAACATCGCACTCTGCAGCTGCTGGAGAAACAGCGCCTGCCGCTCGGTCCCGGCCTTCTGCTTGAGTACCGCCACCTGGCCGCCGTAAACCATCGCCGAAACCAGCGCGAAAACGGTCAGTGCCACCAGCATCTCCAACAGGGTAAATCCCCTCTGGCGAGTCATAGTCACGGTGCCACCTTCCTTGCCCGTGGCACAAACGCGACCAATGTCGCCAATGGCACATCGTCGCGCTCATCGCTACCACGCACCTCTACCTCAAGGCGACGTACATCCTCATCGAAGGTCTCGGAGAGCTTCGCACTCCAGTACCAGGTATGCAGCCCCATCTCTTCATTACCGCGCTGCACACCCTGCTCTTTCCAGTCACCCGCAAGGCGTTGCTCAGCCACCACATTCATCCCTACCCAGTGAGCAAACGTTTTATCGCGCAAATAGGCGGCATTGGCGGTATTCTCTGAGACGCCTTTAATCAGTGCCGCCAACGCAATGGCCAGCACCGCCAGCGCCACCATCACCTCCAGCAGGGTAAAGCCGCGAGAGCTATGTTGCCGACCTCTCATCTAACGGGCCTCCAGACGCCGTCGTTCCACCAAACCCAACAACGGTACGCTGAGCAAATAACCCGATTCGTCATCCTCGTAGCGCAGTAACAGCTCAAAGGGGGTACGCTCACCACTCGGTAAAAAGACCACCTGTGGTGCAGGTTCCTCCTGCGCATCATCAAACCGCTCGACCTCAGTCAGTTCAACCCGAAGCCCCTCTACCTGCAGTTGTATCTCCATCGCCGCATCAAGCTGACGCGGCTTGAGCAGGCCATCGTCATCCACCGTCTGCCACTGCTGCTCGCTGTAGCGCATAAACTCATAACCATGCTCGACAAACCGCAATCCAATTAGCGCCGACTTCAACATCGCCTCCTCACCCACCAGTTCGACCAGTGCGGTGATCCGCTGCGCCTCCAGCTGGATACGATCACGACGACCACCATCACCCACTGAGCGCACTACAAAGGTAAGGATGATGCCCATCAGCACCACCACCACCATCAGCTCCAGCAGGGTAAAGCCGTGATGAGCGCGTCGCAGATCAAACCCGTAGCTACCACCAGATGGACAATCCCTCGCTTGATTTTTAAGTGCACAAGGAGCTCTGTTCACCCGGAAATACATCCTGTTATTGCGCTCATTCGCAAAATCCCTTGTGACTCCAAATCACTGCGCGCCCATCTTGCCCACGAGTCATGACCACGAGGTAGAACCTCAATCGCTCCAGTTACCGATGTCCGCGTTCACCCCTTCACCAGAAGGTCGACCATCGGCGCCATAACTAAAGACATCGATCTCAGCATTCACACCCGGGTTGAGGTACTGATAGTCGTTGCCCCAGGGATCCTTGGGCAGGCGTTCCAGATATCCCCCCTGTTTCCAGTTGCGCGCCTCGGGCGAACCGGAGGGTTTTTGTGCCAACGCCTGCAGCCCCTGATCGGTGCTGGGGTAGTTGAAATTATCGAGCTTATAAAGGTCGAGCGCCCCTTTCATCGCCTGTACATCATTCTTCGCCTTAACAATGCGCGCCTTGTCAGGATTGTCCATAATCTTCGGTACCACCACCGAGGCAAGGATACCCAGGATCACCACAACCACCATGATCTCGATGAGGGTAAAACCGTTCTGATTAGAGTATTTGTGCAGCATAAAAGGGTCCTGTGTTTTAAGTTAATGTTTTGCCAGCACGTAGCACCTGCGCAGCCGAATCGATGCCAGCAGCAACATCAGCCATGTGCCCAGAGCACCACCACCACCGCCCGCCGGCGCGGCACTGATACTCAGACTCACTACCTCCGAGTCAAACAGTGCCGCATCGATAGCATCTATGGCAGTAAACGTAATCTCATAATTTCCCGCCAGCGGGGAATCCCAGCTAAACTCCCCTGTCCCATTGCCGTTGTCGCTAAAGCTGGCACCGGTGGGGAGCCCCGTAGCATTAAGTGCAGGCTTGCCACCGTTGGCATCGGTGGCACGAACAGTAAAGCTCAGCGGTGTTCCCGCAACGCCGCTCATGGGACCGATAGCGGTAAGTACCGGAGCAACATTAAGCTCGTTAATGAGGACGGTCTCCACCGCGCTTAAACCGCCGCTATCCGTCACCGTAACATCGATACTGTAGGAGTCTGCCGCGCTAAAGCTGGCACTCTCCCAGGTGAAGGTAGCGCTGCCATCCCCGTGGTCGGTGAAATAGGCCTCGGCCGGCAGACCGGTTGCCTGAAAATGCAGGCTATCGTCCGGTGAATCACTATCTGTCGCACTGACGGAGAAGATTAACGGCTCATCCGGGGCTACCTCGCGGTTACCGATACCCTGCAACTGCGGGGCGCTGTTAGCCACCGCGATACGTACCGAGGCGCTATCCTGCAGCCCCTCGTCATCGGTGACCGTGAGGATGAAGTCGAGCATCGCCGCACCCGCAGGGGCAGTGAAACCGGGGGTTACCGTATTGGCTGCGCTAAGTGATACCTGCGGTAAATCGCTCGGCTCCTGCTGCCAGCTATAGCTCACGATCTGACCGTCATCACTACTGGCACTGCCATCAAGCTGCACCGCCGCCTGCGATGCCACACTCTGCGCCACACCGGCATCTGCCGCCGGGGCCACCGCCCCGTTAACCGCCGACACCGCGGCCTGAGCATCAATCAAACCGGCACCGCACAGGCGCTGCTGACAGTCACTGCCCGCAGGCAGGGCGGCAGCACTCTGCTTTAACCCCCGTTCCACCTGCGCCGGGGTCAGCGGACTGCCTGTATAACCGGCCGACCGGTGTGAGGCATGCATCAGCGCCACCACACCCGATACCAGTGGTGCGGCCATGCTGCTCCCCTGGTAGTAGACATAGTCATCGTTACCCGTCTCAGGCTCTTTGGCACCACCATTAACCGTGGAGAGTATGCCCAGATCCGTATGTTGATCGCCGCCCGGGGCGCTGATGTCGATCACCTCACCGTAATTGCTGTAATAGGCGCGCAGCCCATCCTTGGCGTGTGCGCCAACGCTAACCACCCCTTCACAGTTGGCCGGGCTGCTATTCCGGGCATCCTGGCTTTCATTGCCGGCAGCCACCACGACGGAAACCCCGGCGGCACGCAGGGCGTTGATCGCCTCCTGTTCCACCTGGGAGCAACTACCCAATCCACCCAGGCTTAGATTCACCACCTGCGCCGGGTTTGGGTTGGCGGGTACACCGGGTACGTACAACCCGCCCGCCCAGTACATGGCATCCGTGATATCTGACAGCATCCCCCCGCAC
>JBFFJV010000186.1:0-5583 GCA_041555695.1 Thiohalomonadaceae bacterium
ACCACGTCTCTCTTGGCTACAAGTTAGGCTTTGATAATGACGAGGCTGAAATTAACGCAGTTAAGCAGTAATGATGTTTAACCAGGGAGGGTTACTTAATTATAAAAACAGCCACTGCCGCAAACAGATATGCAGCGGCAGTGTACTAGCTCCAGGAGAGGTACGGGAAGATTCACTACACTTATAATCTTCTGGTAACGAACTGACAAAATATGATGATAAAAACAAAACCGCAAATGGCTATCTTCAGCACATGGTTACTGCTATGTGCCGGCAACGCCTTAGCTCAAGACATCGTTGAGATTGATATCATTAAGTTCCAGTTTTCACCAGCAACCGTCACCGTCACACCGGGAACAACGGTGCGCTGGACGAACAGGGAAAAACGCCAGTATCACAGCGTCTGGTTTGAAGCACTGGGTGAAGAGGAGCCCGATTACCTGTTTCCCGAAGATAGCTACGAGAGAGTCTTCGAGAAGACCGGGAGCTTCCCCTATCGTTGCGGCCCCCATCCCAAAATGCTAGGTGTCGTCCATGTCCAGTAGTCTTACTCACACGACTATTTGGCTAATGACCAGCAGTACGCTCACCCTACTCCTGCTAACAGTCGGCGTCTCACCCGCATTAGCGAATGCCAGCGAACTCCCTGCCGCAAGAGAGGCCGAGCTCATTCACCTTCTGCGTCAGGATTGCGGCTCCTGCCACGGCATGACGTTAAAGGGTGGCTTGGGACCATCACTACTTCCTGAGCGTATCGGCACACTGCCGCCCGAGTTTCTCATTAACACCGTTCTTGAGGGGCGCAAGGGCACTGCCATGCCGCCATGGAAGAGCATGCTGAACCGTGAAGAGGTCAGCTGGTTGGTTGAACAGCTACAAAAAGGGGTACCCGATGCACCGTAGAGCCCTCCTGTTGTCCGTACTCGCGATAGCCCTGAACGGTTGTACCACCTTACGCGGCACCGGCGATCTGGGTGTCGTGATTGAGCGTGCCAGCGGCAGCCTACAGATCGTCGACACCACAGCACACAAGAGTATTAAGCCGCTGAGCGGCCTGGGTGACCTCTCCCACGCCTCAGTGGTCTTTTCCCGTGATGAACGCTACGCCTATGTATTTGGGCGTGATGGTGGCCTGACCAGAGTCGATATTCTCAAGGGCAATATAGATAAGCGCATTATCCAGTCAGGCAACAGTATCGGCGGCGCCATCTCACAGGATGGCCGTCTCGTCGCAGTCTCCAACTACGAACCGGGCGGGGTACGCATCTTTGATGCCACCACGCTGGAACCTGTAGCTGAGATCCCGGCTGAATATGGTAACGGGCAACTCTCCAAAACAGTGGGACTGGTCGATGCCCCCGGGCAGCGCTTTGTCTTCAGCCTGTTCGATGCCGGAGAGATCTGGCTGGTCGACATGAGCAAGCCTGCCGCACCGCTAATCACCAAGTTCCGGGATATCGGTAAACAGCCCTACGATGCCCTGCTCAGCCCCGATGGCCGCTACTATATTGCCGGGCTCTTCGGTGAAGATGGTCTGGCGCTGCTCGATCTGTGGCACCCTGAAAACGGGGTAACACGGGTACTGGCAAACTATGGCCGTGGTGAGGAGAAGCTGCCTGTCTACAAGATGCCCCACCTCGAAGGGTGGGCGATGGCTGGTGGCTTCGCCTTTGTCCCCGCGGTCGGTCGTCATGAGGTGCTGGTGGTGCGGATGAGCGACTGGCAGGAGGCCGGACGGATCAAGGTACATGGCCAGCCGGTCTTCGTCATGGCCCGCCCCGATGGCCGCCAGGTATGGGTCAACTTCGCCCACCCCCGTAACGATACGGTACAGGTGATCAATACGGAATCATTGCAGCTGATTAACACCCTTAAACCGGGCAAGGCGGTGCTGCATATGGAGTTTACCCCGCGAGGTGAAGAGGTATGGATCTCGGTACGTGATGAGGATCGCGTCGAGGTCTACGATACCGACAGCCAGACAAAGACTTCGACTCTGAACGCCGCCAAACCCAGCGGCATCTTCTTCACCTCACGCGCCCACCGCACAGGACTGTAATGATGCCCACTTTACATCAACAAACAGAACCGCTCGATAAGCTGGAGCAGTCACTGCTTAACGACTTCCAGCAGGAATTCCCGCTCTCCCCGACTCCCTTTGCCGACATTGCCAAACAGTTAGGGGTGAGTGAAGAGCAGGTGATCAGCAAGTTGGATAGCTTGCAGTCACGTGGCGCCATAAGCCGGGTCGGCCCGGTATTTCGTCCCCACGCCGTCGGTGCCAGCACCCTGGCCGCAATGTGTGTCCCTGAAGAACAGCTCGAACAGGTCGCGGAACAGGTCAACAGCTTCGATGCTGTCAATCACAACTACGAGCGCGAACATAAACTCAACCTCTGGTTTGTTGCGACCGCAGCAACCGAGGAACAGCTGCAACAGGTTTTGCAGGAGATCACAGCCACAACCGGTATCGAGGTCATCGCCCTGCCGATGCTCGAGGATTATCACATCGACCTGGGATTTGATCTGCAATGGACATGAGAACACGACAGACCAGTAACAGCGAACACCCCACCATCGAGCTTTGTGATGCAGACCAGCCGTTAATTGCGGCGATTCAGGGTGGCCTCCCCCTGACATCACGCCCCTATGGCACTATCGCCGAGCAGATCGGCTGGAGTGAAGAGGCGGTGATAGAGCGCATCGGGGCATTGCAGCAGGGTGGCATTATTAAACGCCTCGGCGTAGTCGTACGCCATCGCGAACTGGGATATCGCGCCAATGCGATGGTGGTGTGGGACGTGCCCGATGACGAGGTGGCCGAACTGGGACGCTGCCTCAGCGGCTTCGAGTTCGTCACCCTCTGTTATCGGCGACCGCGCCACCTGCCGCAGTGGTCCTATAACCTGTTTTGCATGATTCATGGTCGCGACCGCGAGGCGGTAATGGACAAATTTAATTTAATGATTGAAAGCTGCGGTCTGGAGGATATACCCAGGGCGATACTGTTCAGCCGCCGTCGTTTCAAACAGCGCGGAGCCCTCTACCGCCCATCGCCAACGGCTCATACAGACGAAGGGAGCCGTTAATGCTGGATGTACTGGACCGGGCCATCATCAACGAACTGCAGGGCGGCTTTCCCATTTGCGAAAGCCCCTATGCCGCAGTGGCCGAGCAGCTGGGCACCAGCGAAGAAGAGCTCATCGCCCGCCTGCAACGCCTGCTCGACGAGAAAATACTCAGCCGCTTCGGTCCGATGTACCACGCAGAGCGGCTCGGCGGCGGCCTTACCCTGGCAGCGATGGCGATCCCGGATGAACAGTTTGATAGCGTGGCCGATCAGGTCAATGCCTTTGCCGAGGTAGCCCACAACTATGCCCGTGAGCATGAGCTGAATATGTGGTTCGTACTGGCCACCGAGACCCCTCAGCGCATCGATGAGGTGATCAGTGAGATCGAAACCACGACAGGCTTCAAGGTGATCAACATGCCGAAGGAAGAGGAGTTCTTTATCGGTTTGAGGTTCGAGGCATGAACGAGGCGACAGCGAAGCAAACCGTAGCAGAAGCAAGCATTATCGATGAACTCGATCGTGCCCTGATCCAGGCGACACAGTCAGGACTTCCCCTGACCCCACACCCCTATCGCAGCCTGGCCACGACACTGGGCATTGATGCCGACGAGGTGATGCGACGCATGCAACGGATGCTAGAAAATGGCATCATCCGGCGCATCGGCGCGGTACCGAACCACTACGCCCTCGGCTACAGGGGCAACGGCATGTCGGTATGGAATGTACCCGATGAGAAGATCGCCGAACTCGGCAAACGCATCGGCGCACTGGACTACGTCAGCCACTGCTACCAGCGCCCACGCCACCTGCCCGACTGGCCCTACAACCTGTTTGCCATGGTACACGGACACGACCGTAGCGAGGTGGCCGACAAGGTGACCTCAATTGCCACGCTACTGGGTAGCGATGATCATGGACACGAAATACTCTTCAGCAGCCGCATCCTGAAAAAAACCGGACTGCGACTCGGCTCATAGCAACCAGCCAGCTACACCGACAAAGGTAATTTATGTTCCGCATATCTCAATACATGCAGCTACTGGCCGATTCGCAAAACGCGATAACTGCTCGCTCGGCAAGCCGTGGCAAACCGCCTGGCCCGGTGGTGATATGGAATCTGGTGCGCCGCTGCAATCTCACCTGCAAACACTGTTACTCCATCTCTGCCGATAAGGACTTTGCAGGCGAACTCAACACCGCAGAGGTCAACACCGTGATGGACGACCTCAAGGGGTTTGGCGTACCGGTGTTGATCCTCTCCGGTGGCGAGCCGCTGCTGCGGCCTGACATCTTTGATATTTCACACCGCGCCAGGGCGATGGGCTTCTATGTCGGCCTCTCCACCAACGGCACCCTGATCGATAAGTCCAATATCGATGCCATCGCCGCAGTCGGCTACAACTATGTGGGGATCAGCATTGACGGTATCGGCGAGACCCACGACCGCTTTCGTCGCATGGAAGGTGCCTTCGACAAGGCAATGCACGGTATCCGTCTGTGTCATCAGCGCGGTATCAAGGTAGGGTTACGCTTTACACTGACTCAGGACAATGCGGACGAGCTGCCGCAGATCCTCCAGTTGATGGAAGATGAGAATATCGACAAACTCTACCTCTCCCACCTCAATTACGCCGGCCGTGGCAACAAGCACCGCAAGGATGATGTGGTACATCAAATCACCCGCCAGGCAATGGACCTGTTATTCGAGACCAGCCTGCGTGATATTAACAACGGCGTGCAACGGGAGTTTGTCACCGGCAACAACGATGCCGACGGGGTCTATCTATTGCAATGGGCGGCACAACGTTTTCCAGAAAAGCTGGCCATGCTCGAGGAACGGTTGCAGCAGTGGGGCGGCAACTCTTCAGGCGTAAACATCTCCAACATCGACAACCTCGGCAATGTTCACCCCGATACCATGTGGTGGCACTACACCCTGGGCAATGTGCGTGAGCGCCCCTTCTCCGAGATTTGGGGCGACCTCTCCGACCCGGTAATGGCGAACCTCAAGCAACACCCGCGACCTGTGACCGGACGTTGTGCGGCGTGTCGTTACCTGGATATCTGCAACGGCAACACCCGCATCCGCGCCTACCAGACGAGCGATGACTACTGGGCAGAAGACCCCGGTTGCTACCTTAGTGATGAGGAAATTGGCCTGGAACAGGGGTATCCGGTAACCGATAAAGCGGTGTAACCTCGTAACACACACCTATAACCGTTAACTTAAATAATTTTGCATTACCTGGTGCCGCATGAGGTTCGAAAAAAAACTGTATGAATAGACACACGACTATTGGCTATTACACCAGCCTGCTGTTACTTGCTGCCGCCAGCGCATTGACGCTCCCCGTTCAAGCCAACGAGAATGCCTTAATCCTGTTCCAGCAACACTGTGCGGTCTGCCACGGCGAGGGGCGCCTGGGAGGTATGGGACCGGCACTGCTGCCTGAAAACCTCAAACGTTTCAGGAAAAAACAGGCTATAGAGGTCATTAGCAACGGTCGCAT
>JBFFJV010000187.1:0-5578 GCA_041555695.1 Thiohalomonadaceae bacterium
AGGTGGGCCTGCAGGGCGGCACCAACACCGGCAATATCATCGGGGTGAATGTGTGCGCCGCCGGGTTCAGATGTTTCTGCTGTACCAGACAGATCGATTAGCGGCAACGGCTGTTGGCTGCTCTCGCTCTGCGAGCTGGCCATATCCCAGTCCCAGACACTTTCGCCACTGCTCTCCAGCACCGCCTGCAGCCGAGTCTCGCTGGCCTGCAGCGCATCTTCGGCCTGTTTGCGCAATGACCTCTCGCGCATCAGATCCATGGTGCGCGAAGAGAGGGAGTCATACATGGAGAGGACGGTTTCGATAAGCACGCTCATCAGGCCGCTCATCTGCTCATTGGCATGCAGCTTCGCCTGCTCCAGGGATTGGCCCTGCTGTAGCGCTGCTACCGCCATCGCCAGGCGCTTGTCACTGTCCAGAATATGGTAGGCGAGCCACTGGGTGAGGAAAGAGACGATACCCTGTATCACCTCATCCAACGACTTTTCACTCTGCTCGCTCCTTAACGCAACCACCTTGCCGATAAACGATTCGTGGGTCTTCTCATGCTGGGAGAACCACTCATCATCCCCGAAGTGCTCTCGCCAGATATTCTCCTCCGACTGAAAGTGGTAATCGGCATATTCCGCCAGCTCATCGAAGACCTTGTTGAGGGTAATGGCATGCGAGCGATTGGCGAGGTGAGCGGCCAGATCATTAAGGATATCGACCAGCTTCCTGTGCTGCTCGTCAATCAATGCAATCCCAGTCTCAAAGTTCTTGTGCCAGGGGAAGATTTCGAAATATTCCATCGTTGTTCTCTTAGAAACCGTCATGCAGGATTATTGGCATATCAAACAATCACTCTTCATCAGGGTGCAGCAGCTCAGAGATTCGGATCAACAACTTTACCTCATTCACCGGTTTTTCAAAAAAGGGAATATTCAGCTCCGAAGCCCCCAATGCATCGATCTTATCGCTGTAACCGGTGCAAAGGATAACCGGAAAATCGGGGCTAATATCCCGAATACCGTCGATCAACTCGGTTCCTGTCATATTGGGCATGGTTTGATCAGTAATCAACATAGCGAAACGCTCGGGCTCTTGCCTGAACAACTCCAGCGCAGCAGCACTATCGGCAACAGGCGTTGCCTGATAGCCGTGACTCTTTAGCAGTTCTGCCATGAAAATGCCGAGGCTCAACTCGTCATCGACCACCAGTATCTCGGAACCATCGCCCTGCGGCGCTCCCAGGCTGTCCTGCGCAGCAACAGAGGGGCTATTCCCCTGCTCCTCATTATACGGGCTGAACAGCATGCGGAAGGTGCTCCCTTTGCCGGGTTCACTATCAAGAAGGATATGGCCGTAATGGTTCTCCATAATGCCGTAGATCACCGCAAGCCCCATGCCCGTTCCCTTACCAACCTCCTTGGTGGTAAAGAAGGGATTGAATATCTTTTTGGCGGTTTCCGCACTGATACCTGAGCCACTATCGCTGACACTCAGCTCCACCCAGTCCCCCTGTACCGGCTTGTGTGAAACGGGTGAAACCGTATTAAGGCCGCGCGCCCAGCCAAGGCGGATAGTCAGGGTACCCACCCCCTGCATCGCATCGCGGGCATTAATGGAGAGATTCATCAGGATCTGGTGCAGCTGGGTCGGATTCATCACCACGGGGGGGAGTCCCGGCATCACCTCAGTCTGCATATCAATCGTTGCGGGTAACGTGGCACGCAGCATCTTGATATCCTCTTTCACCAATGGGGCGAAGTGGATCGGCATATCCTCGGCCTGCTCACTGCGGCTAAAGGCAAGCATCTGCGCCACCAGATTGGTCGCACGGTCACTGGCATCCTTGAGGTGGCTCATATAACCGGCCAGCTTCTCCTCGCCACGGCTGACACAATTATCGAAGGCCAGTCCCGCATAGCCGTTAATAATCCCCAGCAGGTTGTTGAAGTCATGGGCAATACCACCGGTGAGCTGCCCCAGCGACTCCATCTTCTGCGCCTGCTGCAGCTCACGTTGCAGACGCTCCTGCTCGGCCTGTGCTGCCTTTTTATCGGTGATATCCTCAGAGATACCGAGCAGGTAGGCCGGCTCACCATGCTCGTCGTGAATCGCTAGCTTGCGAGTGTGCATAATGCGTTTACCGGTGGGCGTATCGATTAACTCCTCAGCGATCTCAATCGGATCCCTGGATTGCAATGCCCTACGGTCTGCAGCAACGAACTCCTCGGCCATCTCCCTGGGGAAAAGGTCAAAGTCGTTCTTGCCGATAAAGTAGCCGGGTTGCAGGCCGAGCTTCCTTTCACCACTGCGGTTAAAACGTACGTAACGCAGCTCCTTTGCCTCCTTCACGAACAGGATACTGGGAAGCTGGTCGAGAATGGTATTCAGCTCCTGCTCCTGCTGGCGTAACGAGCGTTCCAGCTGTTTGCGCTCGGTGATCTCCACGTGGGTACCAACAAAGCGGATCACCTCACCGGCATCATTGCGGACAGCAAGCCCCCGGGATAGCATGTCCACCCAGTGCCCCGCCTTGTGACGCATACGGAACTCGGTCTCGAAACCCTCAACCTCACCACGAAGACAGCGCTCGATCAGCTCAGTCACGGCAACCCGGTCTTCCTCATTAACCAGCGTCTCCCAGGTGCTAAAGCTATGCTCCAGTTCCGCCTCCTGGTAACCGAGCATCGACTTCCAGCGAGGCGAATAATAGGCGTGATTAGTGACCACATCCCAGTCCCACAGCCCGTCATTAGCGGCGCGCATTGCCAGCTCAAAGCGCTCATTCGCCGCTGCAACCTGCAGCTCAGCGACCTTCCGCTCGGTGATATCGAGTACGGTGCCCCTGGAGGTAACGGGCTTCCCCGCATCGTCGTAAACCGTTTCACCACGTTCATGCACGTACTTGATACGGCCATCACCAAACAGCAGGCGGTGCTCAATACTGTAAGGGCGACCACTCTCAATGGAAGCACGATAGGCATCACTCACCAGCTGCCTGTCATCAGGATGAATCGCTTCAAGGAATAACTCGTAACTGGGGGAATGAACAGCAGGATCGATTTCGAAGATATCAAACACCTCATCGGTCCAGCTGAGCCGATTATCCAGCAGGTCGTGTACCCAGTTACCCAGATGGGCAAGCTTTTGTGACTCGGCAAGATTCCTTTCACTACTCTTCAATGAGGCCTCAGCCTTGCGCCGTTCATCGATCTCACGCTGCAGGCGACGATTGGCGATCATCATGCCGACAGCCAGCAGCGCAATGAAGAGAGTGACCATCGCAAACAGCGAAATCCATAGGGCGTAGCGCTGCCAGATGTCGGCAACACCCAACTCCGGTATCGAATCAAAGGGGGGCAGACGTAGATCCCGTGCCAGCGCAACCACAGAGCTGTAATCCTCCGGTAACTTGATATGAAACAGGCCAACAGCCGCCAGAGCCGGTGAGTTAGCCTTGAGACGGTAGAACGCAGTAACCACGCGGTGTGCCAACCGCGGAGCGACATGGGACAGCACCACCAGTGGCCGCTCCGGGTAGAGGCGGGTGGAAACCGCGTAGGGAAAACCGGGAAGGTCCTGCTCATTGAGCACCTGGAAATCAGCCCGCTTCACATGCCCCAGCTCCACAAGCTCCTCCAGCAGGCCGGCACCTATAAACGCGGCATCCTCCTCGCCCTGCAGTACACGCTCCAGCAGCATTGCCTCGTCATCGTCACCGTAGGTAATGAGGTTTAGATTGGCAACCGGGTCTATGCCCGCTTCAAACAGCACATGGGCCTGTGCCTGATAGGTGCTCAGGTGCTCCTGCCCCGCAATCGCAACACGCTTGCCCCGAAGCTCCTGCAGTGTTGCGATGTCTGTCCTGTCGTGACGGGTAATGATGGTGCCAGCCTGGGAGAAAACAGGCTTTCCCCGATAGAGACCACGCACTGTCGCCACCGCCTGGGTCAGCGCATTGAGCTCCTTTAGCTGCACATAGACGGCCGGGTCTGCCAATATAAAATCGAGGCGGTGGTGCTCCAGCGCCCGCTCCATCTCATCATGTTCAAGCTCAACGATAGCGACCTTTAGACCAGGCAGCAGTTCACTTAAACGCCCAGAGAGTTGGTGCCAGCCATCTCCCTGTATCCGATGGGAGTCGCTCACATGCACCCCGATAGTCACATCACCCTGCGCCAGCAGGGTGTGCGGAACAAGTGCCAGCATTACCAGTGCGAGCAGGCCTGTATGGATTCGGTTCATTGGAAACATCACTCCACCGGCAGATAGTCAGTTGAAACGAGGCCCGTCAGATCGGCTTGCCGGGAGAGAAGGTGGCCGCGTAGCATCAGGGCGGAGATATCCCGCGCCGACTCGACAACATGACCATCATCGACCAGGTATTTCCGGTTCACCGCAAGGTCTGGCAGTTGCATACCACGAAGGGCTTCCAGAACATCTCTACCCGTTAGACCCAGATGTCCAGCCATACGGTAGGCCGTATCCTGCGGATTGATGCGCAAGCGCTGCAGCGCCTTGAAGTGTGCTCCAGTGAGGGCTCGCAGGTGATTGCGATGCGATGAGGCCTGCCCGGAGCGTACCGCCAGCACATCGACGATCAGGCCCGGGGCACGGCGGCTGTCATAGAGGCGATGAGCGTCCTGATTCAGCAGCTGTGTAAGAACGGGCTCATAGGTGATCAGCGCATCCACTTTGCCGCTGTTCCAGAGTTCCACCTGCTGATCGATGGCGCTATCTAGCAGCTCGACATCCGCCTCATGTAGTCCGGCCTCTTCCAGTATCTTGTGCAACATCAGGGCACCGACGGCTGAGGTTTCCACACCGATACGCAGGCCCCTGAGCGCTGCCAGGCTAGTGAGTGGTTGGCGGGTGACCAGCGCATCTGAACCGGCAGACTCATCAAACACCATGACCACCTGTAGTGCGATGCCCTGCTCACGGGCGCGTAGTACCTCATCCAGTGTCAGAGTGGCGGCATCCACCTCCCCTGCGGCCAGTGCTGTCACAACCTCGGTGGCCGATTTTTTTTCGACAATCCGGATGCCACGCTGATCAAGCCACCCCTCTCTTTGCGCCAGGAACAGGGACTCATATCCGGGCCATTTGAAAGAGGCGACCGTTAACGGGCTCCCGGTGTCACTGCAGCCGCTCAGCAGGTTGAGGAGTAACAGCGCTAGCGCAACGACTTTTACTACATATCTTCCTGACATCATGCCTCTCCACCTACATTGTCACGGCTCGCTTTTAGTAACTCCGCAATATTCATTATCAATTTCTGCTCATCTACCGGTTTTTCAAAGAAGAGAATATCCATCTCTGCAGCCCCTTTGGCGTCAACTTTGTCGCTATAGCCGGTGCAGAGGATCGCCGGCAGTTGCGGGCGTAGCCTTCTTGTCGCCTCAATCAACTCGGTACCCGTGAGATGGGGCATGGTCTGGTCGGTGATCAGCATGGCAAAACGCTCCGGCTCCTGAGTAAACAGCTCCAGTGCCTCGGCACTGTCAGCAACGCTGGTTGCCCTGTAGCCGTAACTTTTCAGCAACTCGGCCATAAAGATGCCGAGACTCAACTCGTCATCGACCACCAG
>JBFFJV010000188.1:0-5548 GCA_041555695.1 Thiohalomonadaceae bacterium
CCATGTACTCGACCGAATCGGCGATGATCTCGCGCGATGGCAGCGAGTAGAGCATGCCGTCGTGGCCCATGGCGATGCCGTCATCGATGGCGATGGTGTTGAACTCCTTGGCCACACCGCCCGCCGCCTCGATCTCGCGCGCCACCAGCTGCCCCATGTCTTTCAGGTGCACATGCCCCGGCACAAACTGGGTAAAGGAGTTGACCACCGCGATGATCGGCTTCTCGAAGTCGCCATCCTTCATACCGGTGGCGCGCCACAGGGAACGGGCACCGGCCATGTTGCGGCCAGCGGTGGAGGTACGTGAACGATACTCGGGCATGGTCTCTCTCTCGGACATTACAAAAGTTGCGTGGTAGTTTACACGGCTATACACATTACATGAACAGCTCCCAGTATGCCGTATCGAATAGACCCGCTCAGGCTCGATAGGCATGGGGCTGCTATTATGTGAATCAGCGTGGCTTGTAAGTAAATCCAATACTGCCACACAAGGTAAAGGCGTTCATAACCAATGGAATGATCATGAACGAATATCAGGGATCCTCTACGCCCGCCCCACAACACCTGCCCACAACACCTGATAGGCGTTGTGGGACAGCCTAGCTACAAGTGGCTCGGCTCATATGAGGGATGGCAAAATTACCGCATAGAGCAAAAGGGATTTCAGCGAACAGATGGCGGCCACTGGTACATCACCCTTTACCTGGCTTAGGCCTGATGACCACCACTTAATAACCCTATTGAGACAAGCACCTAACGCAACCACACCTCTACCCGCCGATTCTTGTCTCGACCGCGGGATGTCTCATTAGATGCTACCGTCACCGCCGGGCCGTATCCGCGTACCTTGTGTGGCACTACCCCACGTCCCAGCAGCACATCAGCCACCCCGTCAGCACGCTGTATAGAGAGTCCCAGACTATGCATTGGTATCGCCTCGTTGTTGTCAGAGAAGCCAACCAGGATCAACTCGCGCCTGCGGTTCTCCTCCTGCGCCAGATAATCGGCCAGGCGCTGGATATCCCACCTCGCCTTGTTATCCAGACGGGCTGAACCCTGGTGAAAACGAAAGTTAAGGGAGAGTCGCTCGGCACCTTTCACCAGCTCGTAATACTCCGCATGGCCCACTCCTGCATTAAGGCTACCGCTCATGATCTCCTGCGATACAAAACCCGTCTCGGCCACCACCTGCTGTCCCTGTAGTGACAATGCAAACTCCACCAGCGAACGGGCCAGCGGTTCGGACTGCTGCGGCAGATACATAAAGAGGCGTCGCGCCAGCACATAATCCTCGGTGGCCACGGTAAAGCGATCCGGACTAATCGCCAGCGGAATGTCATCGGAGACCGCCAGCGCCTTTGATTGACGAACATAGGGCAGACCGACAAATCCGATCCCACTTTTATCCACCGCCACCGCATCGGAGAGGTCGGCATTGGACTCATAGCGCTTTGCATCCCCGATTAGTGGGATTTTCTTGCCCAGTACCAGCGACTTGAAGGTATCAAAGGTTCCTGAATTGTTGTCACGGGCGTAGACCTGGATCGGAGCCGGTTCCCCGCCTAGTTGTGACCAGTCACGGAGCTCACCGGAGAAGACCTTGCGCAATTGCATCTTGCTCAACTGCGCAAGCGGATTCTCCCGATGAACCACCACGGCGATCCCATCCAGCCCCACCACAAACTCACTATTCGGACCATTCATCTGCCCCAGCGAGGCGAGCTGTGTCAGCTCCTTCTTCTTAATCGGACGGGAAGACATGGCGATATCGGCCTTGTCTGCTGCCAGTGACTTAAAGCCGGTACTGGAACCATGAGCGGCGATCTCCACGACCAGCTCCCGCCCCTTTGCGGAAACCGCACTAATTTTCTGCTCCTGCTCGGCCATACCCTCAACCTGAATGTTCTGATAACCACTGACACGCAGCCACCCCATCACCAGTTCCGGTCACATTTTTGCACCGATCGTATTGGAGCCGTGCAGTCGCAACAACTGCTCTTCGGCGGCAAAAGATAATGGCGTAACAAATAGCGCCATCACAAAGAAAACAACCGGCTTTCTCATCATCGTTCCCCGTTCACTTTAAATTAATGTGGAAGTTAGCGGCTGTGGATGAAGAGGGGATGACGGTTTGATGACATTTTGGTGACAGCAGACAGAAATATGGCCTGGCTCACCACCTGACAATTGACAACTGGCAAGGTCCCAACTAAGATTCAACCAAACAGTTAAACCAAAAGGTTAAATGATGCCTACAGCAGCCAAACAGCACTCTGAAAACACTGCCGAGGCTATTCTCGATGCGGCCTCCGAGGTCTTTGCCGAAAAGGGCTATGACGGTGCCCGCGTCGATGAACTGGCCAGGGCCGCCGGGGTCAACAAGGCGACCCTCTACTACCAGATCGGTGACAAGGAGGCGGTCTACCATGCGGTGATCACCCGCGTGCTGGCCCGCACTGCAGACGAGGTCTGCGCTGCGGTAGCCGGGGCGGAGGGTTGTGAGGAGAAGATTCGCCACTTCATTAATATCTTCGCTCACCATACTGGAAACATGCGCTATGCCGCACCGATCATGCTACGTGAGGTCGCCTCAGGTGGGCGTAACCTGCCGGAGAGTGCGATGCAGCAGATGGGCCGGATGCTCGGCGCACTCAGCGAGGCACTGGCAAAGGGTGAGCAGAGCGGGCTCTTTCGTCCGGTTAACGAGTTCATGGTGCACATGATGATTGTCGGTAGCCTGATGCTCTACGCCTCCAACGAGCCGATTAGACGCCGCAACGCCGAGAATCATCCCGAAATTCACGATGCCAGCCACTTCATCTCCACCGATGAGGCGGGGGAAGCGATTGCGGATCTGGTACTGGCAGCTATATCCAACAACAATAAAGCAAACTAAAGGAATACCCCCATGAGCAGTAATATTCGTCAACGGATTGAAGAGCGCTTCGAGGCCCTGGGCCACCTTATCTATCACCATCACTGGAAGGCATTAGTACTGGTGTTGCTGGTGGTCGCCATATTTGTCTCGCAACTGCCCAAACTGACCATGGATACCTCTACCGAAGGTTTCCTGCACGAGAACGACAACACGCTTGAACTCTATAACGCCTTTCGTGATCAGTTTGGTCATGACGAGGTGGTGTTTATCGCCATCGAAAGTAAACAGATCTTCAGCCAGACCTTCCTGAAAAAACTTCAGGCGCTACACCACGAGCTGGAAAACGACCTGCCCTACCTAGACGACATCACCTCGCTGATAAATGCACGCAATACCCGCGGTGCCGAAGGTGAGTTAATCGTCGAAGACCTGCTGGAGAACTGGCCTGAGGATGAGGCGGCAATGCAGGCGGTCAGGGCGCGCGCCATGGGCAACCCACTCTATAAAGACATGATGCTCTCCGCAGACGGCACCATCACCACCATTGTGTTAAAGACCGACACCTACACCAGTGTCGGGACACAGACCGATGCGATGGCGGGTTTCGATGATGAGTTCACCGATACTCCACCAGAGGAGGCTGCACCACGCGAATACATTAGTGATGCGGAGATCAATGAGCTGGTCAACGTCACCGAGAGCATCCTGAGTAAATACCAGGCCGATGATTTCCAGATCCACATGGCGGGATCGCCACCGGTAGTGAACGTACTAAAGACCTCAATGCAGGAGAACATGCGCCGCTTTGTACTGATGTCCATCGTTGCCATCAGCCTGTTGCTATTTGTGCTATTCCGCCGCATCTCCGGTGTAGCGCTACCAATGCTGGTAGTGATCCTCACCCTGCTCTCAACCCTGGGGATAATGGGCATGAGTGGGGTCGCCTTTAAGCTGCCAACACAAATCCTCCCCTCGTTCCTGCTGGCGGTGGGTGTAGGGGCCGCGGTGCATGTGCTCTCCATCTTCTTTAACCACCTGCAAAACCACGAAGATAAAGAGAACGCCATTGCCCATGCGCTGGGCCACTCGGGCCTGGCGATCACCATGACCTCGCTCACCACCGCCGCCGGTCTCGCCTCCTTCGCCGGGGCCGAGGTCGCTCCTATCGGTGAGCTGGGCCTGTTCTCGGCCATCGGTATCTTGTTGTCATTGATCTATACCATCGTGCTACTGCCGGCACTGCTCTCCATCTTTCCGCTCAAGGCAAAGAAGAACAGCGCGGCGGAGTCTCGTCACGAGCGCATGGATCGTATCCTCACCGCTTTTACCAATATCGCCACCGGCAAGGCAAAGACCGTACTGGCCGTCAGTGCACTGATTTTTGTTATCGGCATCGCCGGGGCGACTCAGGTGAAATTCTCGCATAAGCCGTTTGAGTGGATAGCTAAAAGTGAGCCGGTGCGCCAGGCCACCGAATTCATGAACGACAAAATGGGCGGCGCCAGTAGCATGGAGGTGGTGGTCGACACCCATAAGGAGAACGGTCTCTATGAGCCGGCGATCATGGCCGGGCTTGCCAGACTGGGCAATGAGGTCGCGGTAATGGAACAGGGTGATCTGTTTGTCGGCAAAACCCTGTCACTGGCCGATATCCTCAAAGAGATCAATCAGGCACTCAATGAGAACCGCGCAGAATTTTACACCACGCCGGATGATCGCCAGCTGATCGCCCAGGAGTTTCTGCTGTTTGCAAACTCCGGCTCCGATGACCTGGAGGACTTTGTCGACAGCCAGTTTTCCAAGGCGCGTTTTACCATCAAGATGCCGTGGGGCGATGCCATTCTTTACAAGGACTTCATGACTGAACTTGAGGAGCGATTCCACCAGCACCTGGGCGACAATGTCGATATCACCATCACTGGCATGAACGCCCTGCTCAGTCGTACCATGTCGGCGACCATCGTCTCCATGGCAGAGAGCTACATCATCGCCGCGGTGGTCATCACCCTGATGATGATCCTGCTGCTGGGTAGTGTACGCATAGGCCTTATCAGCATGATTCCCAACCTGTTGCCCATCATTCTCACCCTGGGACTGATGGGCTGGCTGGGGCTGCCACTGGATCTGTTTACCATGCTCATCGGCTCCATCGCTATTGGACTTGCGGTGGACGACACCATCCACTTTATGCACAACTACCGCCGCTATCATCTGGAAACGGGCGATGTTTATGACTCGGTACACAAGACGCTGCTCAGCTCCGGTCGTGCCATGCTGATCACCACCATCGTACTGGCGACCGGTTTCTTCCTCTACCTCTTCTCCACCATGAGCAACCTGTTTAACTTCGGCCTGCTCACCGGTTTTACCATCATCATGGCGCTGTTCGCCGATTTCCTGCTGGCACCGGCGCTGATGGCGCAGCTGCACAAGTCGCATCTACTCACAGATGACAGTGATTACTAAGGAGTACCCGATGAAACCTTTTAGCTTTGTTCTGACCGCTGTTCTTGCGCTGCTGATCGCGCAACCCTCTTTCGCCGGGATGTCCGCCCGCCAGATCATGCAGGCGGTGGAGGAACGTGAAGATGGCGACAACAAATCCTCCGACATGAAGATGGTGCTGATCGACAAAAACGGCGACACCCGCATCCGCGAGATCCGCAG
>JBFFJV010000189.1:0-5514 GCA_041555695.1 Thiohalomonadaceae bacterium
AAGCTGGTGGCGGAACGGGTTGCCCTGTGGCGTTCGCGCCTGATGGATATCAGCAGGTTTATGCGTTGCCTGAATGAGGCGATTGCTCGCCAGGCCAATGAGGAAGACAACTGTACCGGCCGTTTCTGGGATGGCCGAGACGCCTGAAAGGTCGGAGTACACCTCATTAGAACAGCCGCTGCAGCCGACCGCGCTTCTGCCCTTTGTCGGAAACCCCAGGGAGGAGATCCCCAAGGGCTTGCCCTTTCGTTTTGCCGACTGCCTTGAGCTGATGGACTGGACAGGAAGAGCACGGCGAGAAGACAAGCGAGGCGCGATTCCAGGCAACCTGCCACCAGTGCTTGAGCGGCTACAGATTGACCCGCGCTATTGGCTCTACATGACAGAAAGCTTCGAGAGCCGTTTTGAGGGACGAATCGGGGCGGCATATTCACTCAGAGCTGCCTGTGAGTCTCTCGGTTATAGGCGTACGCCCAACCTTGCGGCATGTCGTGAACTCCTGACCTGATTTACCTCACTTCATCATTTGAGGTTTCAGAGCAAGTCTGAGGGGCGCTCACGGCCTGTTGAAGGTGAAAGCCTTACCACTCCCTCTTTGCGGCTCATTTTCGCAGAAAAGCCTCCTTTCACTCCTATACGCCGGATGCAAAACGAGTGTTAGCCGGTGGCTTTTGTAAGGGTGGGTGTCTTGTTAGTTAGTAATTTTTTGTTAAATTAAAACAACTTACCCAGCGGCAGATAGCGCCACTGCCCCGGCGGCAACTTCCCCATCAACACACGTCCGATGCGAATGCGCTTCATCGCCACCACCGTCAGTCCGACACTATTACACATAAACGCAATCTGCTCAGGCCGAACCGACTTCATGGCAAAACGCAGACGCGTCTCACTTTGGCGGCTCACCTTAGTGTCAGGAATCGGCCAGTTATTAAAGGTCATCGGGCGATTCAGCCGCTCCAGTTGCTCAGGCTCAACCTCGCTACCCACCTCCACGATATACTCCTGCTCGTTCTTGCTCGCATCATCCACCAGCCTGCGCACCACCCGCCAGTCATTGCTAAAGGCCAAGAGACCCATCGCCCCGGGTTCAAGCGGCGCAGTGGGTTTAAGCTGTATAAAGTGACGTTTAAGCAGGCGAATGCCCGAGCGGTCATCCTCGGCATGGCTATCCGGTGTAATCAGCCGTAGCGGCGCGGTGGGGTCACGCACATCAAAGCCCGTCGGCAGATTCAACAGCAGTGTCACCGGAGGTGTCGGCTCCAGGCTGGCATTGGCATCTAACTCAACCACTTCATCCAGTACCTTGAACTGCGGCTGATCCACCACCTCACCGTCCACCCGCACCCAGCCACCTTCAATATACTTCTGGGCCTCGCCACGGGAGCAGCCAATCAGCGCCACCAGATGTTTGTCGAGACGAATGGGTTCACGCATAACAGTTACTCAAAAGGCAGGATAATCGAAAAGTCATCATGGAAAGGCGTTACCGGTGTTGTGGTTAAGGTTTAATTGTAAACGATTCTGGGCGGTTCCTTCTCGCTCTCAATCTTCTTCCAGTCGGCAAAGTGCTCCCAAGCGCTGGAGATGGTGTCAACCTTCGACTGCACCCCGTTGGAGAGCACTATTAATTGGTTGAACCAGAAGAGGTGGGGAATGGTGTTACGGTAATCGGTCAGGTTGTCTTTATACGCATTGATAAGCTGTCGGTGACTGGCCTTCAGCTCCACAAAGAAAAGCGGCAGGCCGTTAACAAAGCCAATCAGATCGGGGCGGCGGGTCTCAATCTCCCCGGTAATGCTCATCTGTGAGCAGAACAGGTAATCGTTATTCTCCGGCTTCTGCCAGTCGATAATGCGGACGGTAACGTCCTCTTCTTCATCATCACTGACCCTGTACTTGTAGCCTCTCGCAGGAGTTGGTATATATCTTCGTTGGCCGGAACAATTCAATAGTCACCCAGCCAAGCGCTGAGTAGAGCTTGCCGGCGGGTTGTTCGACTAGGATATCTGCCGTGTAGGTCATTGGTTTTATTGAGTTTACCTGACTGATCCAAGTCTTTGATAGTAAAGTAAGACTTGCGGTTTGGTAAACAGACAATATCGACTATAATGGGTACATGAAAGCCAATTCTCTAAAAATGACCAATCCCCACCTTAAAGCGGGCAAGAATCAGGTGCAAAACATGCGCATCCGTGGCATTGCCAGCTCAACGGCTATCGAAACGGGGGAAGCCATTCTTGAGATCGAAAACAAACTTAGAACTGCGAAGCGCTCACGGCATCGTGTAACGCTTGCCTGACCAGCTTCTGCATCGGGAAATAGTCTCTCCCCATCCCCTCATGGATAGCCGAGAAATATTTCTCTTTCATCGCATCCCAACTGCTGAAATCCAGTTCAGGATATCCAGCTTGCAAAGCCATCACATCCGCCAATAACCGAGCCAGACGACCATTCCCCTCACGACAGGGATGAATCAAGATCAGCTCAACATGCACAATGGCGATAGCCTCGATTAACTGTTCCTCATCGAATCCTCTGCAAGGGGTATAACGCTCCAGGTATTCTCGCTCCAATGCTGACATTAGCGCCGATAGCTGTGTGACAGCGGCAAATGGAAATCCGTCTTTACTCATTGTTACGGTACGCAATTGACCTGCCCAGGAATAGACATTCCCCAACCACATACGATGCCACTCACACAGATCACTTGCCCGTATAACCTGATCATCCGTGACCGACTCAAATACACGCTCGTAAAGATCAACAAGAAGTTCCAGTTCAACCCGATCCATCTCCCTGGAATCAGTAATGCCAAGCCTGTTTAGCAAAACTTGTCCATCAGACCCCGGCTGCCAAGTCCCTTCCGGGTTCCCTTCAGTGTCGTATCGGTCAGCCATCTGAGTTACTCATGTGAAATAGCGTGCCAAGTTGTGAGCATACCCCAATCAGCCACGTCTGCATTGCCCTCTCAGGCCACAGACACTCGCCACCCCTCATGCCTTTTATCGTCACAGGGCACCGGTTGAGGCGGAATAAACAGGCAAATCCAACACATCGGATATCCCTCTCAAATAACCGTCCAGCTCCTGACGGCTTACCCTCATTGTCCCCTGCACGGAGCGGTCACAGACCGTATCGAACTGCAACGGATCGACCAGTGTCATCACCTTTTCGATTAGCGCCGTATCGTAGCCCAGCTTCAGCATGGTGTTGGCGTAGAGATCCTGAAACCAGAAGTCCAGGTTGGCGAAGTCCGCCTTCTTCAGCCCGGCCATGAAGAGCGTAAAGCGAGTCTGATCGTGACAGAACATGATGCAGTTGCGCCGGTCAATCACATAAAGATTGGCATGCCAACTACCTAGAGGATTGGTTTCACTCAACGCCTGCTTGCTGACATTAGGCAGTTTGGCGGCCAATTTCTGGGTGCAGTGGATAATCATTCAGACAGCTTTCAGGAATTCATACACCATAAGGCAAAAGGCAAGACCTGACCCTGAGCCCGCAAGCCCGCATGCGCATGAACCCGCATAAAATATCCATATTTTGCTTGTGTATGTTTTAAAATTTTCTCACGATAAGGCGGTACATTTTTATGACTATACCGCTATTTCCCTCGAATTAAAGGGTGGTTCAAGTTTCCCTGCCCCCGTTGATTGACCGCTGATTCATACTGAAATATTTCACCTCAGTTGTCATTATAGCCATGCACCCTTGACCCTAGCTTTTTCTTCCAAAGGATTTCTTTATTAACAGCATCATTTGGAGTACTCGAACCTGGCAAAATCTCAAGAATCGAATATTGGAAGGATTCGAGTGATACTGGCTCATTGCGCAACCGTTCAACGAGCATTTTATTGCCGCCATGCCCCGTAGTGACATAGTCAGCCCACCTCCCCCAAATTCCATTTTTTCCATACGCCGAGCCAACATATATCTTTCCGCTACTTGAATCATTAATGCAGTAGATGCCATTAACCGCTCTTAGTGCGTTGTACCAAGTAGCATTGCCCGTGGGGTTTTCAACAAGTTTCACCAAATCCTTACGGCTGAGAAGGGTTTGCTCATAGCTATGAAACTCCTGTACATGAGCTGGTGGCAATATAGCCATAACCTCTTTATCTTTCTTTTGCATCCAGGCAACAGTTGAACCACCCCACTCAATAATTAAACGCTCAGAAATATCCTTAAAGGCATCAACAATCTCAAGCTCATAGTAACTACCCTGCTCCGACCAGCCGAAGTGCTTAATCAGCTTTCGCTTTTCAGCAGGTGCCTTAGCTTTAGAAACCTCATTTTTTATTGCCCATACCCCGAGGAAGATGCCCTGGGTTCTGTGATACGGCGCAAAACTGGCAATATATTTCGCATCACCAAACTTACGCTTTGCCATGAAACTCTGGTATGCCAGAAACAAATCAGGGTCATCCTGAAATGCTTGCAGCGGATTGAACTCCTTGTACCCATGACGTAAGAAACGAAACTCTGAGGGTTCCAGTCCATTGAGGCGGATAATGTCATATAGAGTCATACTGACCACGAATTAGACAGCGCCTCTGCCTGCCGCAAACACAACTCCACTGCCTCATCTGCCCCATCCGGTGGGTACTTCCATTTCTTCAATGCGCGTCTTACCAGGTTACGCAATTTGGCGCGTACGCTGTCCCGCACCTGCCAGTCTACGGTGGTGCTTTTACGCAACTGCTCGGTCACGAATTTGGCTAAATCACGGAGGTTGTTATCACCCAGCTCACGCACGGCAGATTCGTTCTGGATCAGGGCGCGGTAGAAGGCGATCTCATCTTCGTTCAGCCCCAGCTTATCGGCCTGGGCCAGGTCCTCTTCCATCTCTTTGGCCAGGGCGATCAGCTCCTCGATCACCTGGGCGGTTTCGATGGCGCGGTTATGGTATTTGCGTAGGGTCTCCATGATGCGGTCGGAGTATTTCTTCTCGGAGACCACATCAGTCTTCAGACGCGCCTTGATCTCATCGCGCAGTAGCTTCTCCAGCAGCTCCATTGCCAGATTGCGCTGCGGCATATTCTTCACATCCTCCAGGAACTCCTCGGAGAGCAGGCCGATGTTGGGCTTGTCGAGTCCGACCAGTGCGAAGATGTCATCTACCCCGTCGGCGACGATGGCGTTATCGATGATCTGTTTCAGTGCCGAGTGCTTGTCCTCATCGGTACGACGCTTCTCAATGCTGGTGAATTTGGTGATCGCGGCCTTTACGGCGGAGAGGAAGGCGATCTCCTTTTTCAGCCCTTCCGCTTCGTCCATGGTGCCGGAGAGGGTAAAGGCCTTGGTGATGGCGGCCATCACATCGAGGAAGCGTTTCTTGCCCTCCTCCAGGCCGAGTATATGGTTCATTGCCCCCGGCAGCAGGTACAGTGCCTGGGTCTCATAGGCGCTGTAGTCAAAGCCGTGCAACATGTCCCGGGCGATATCCATCTTCTCCAGCAGAATGGCGAAGGCCTCGCGGGTATCCAGGGTGGGGGGCACCCTTGCCTTTGGCGT
>JBFFJV010000190.1:0-5492 GCA_041555695.1 Thiohalomonadaceae bacterium
CCTACTGCCCGTCTAGCCGGGAAAACTCGGAGGCTCACTTTTGTCATTCATCAACAAATAAACGCCAACCGCCACAACCAGCCCCCACAGCACCATCGCGCCGACACCCATGACCTCCCATAGCTGTCCCATGAAGAGCAGCAGCAAGAGTGCCACCGCCAGTACGCCGTTACCGATCCAGAATTTTGTTGTGGGTGTGTCGTCGTTCATTTCTTAACCTCAATAATATTAATTAACGCATGCCACGTGATTTTTTAATTCGCTCATAGGCTTTGCGGATCTGCTGTGTCTTTTCATTCGCCAGCTTGATCATCTCTTCGGGCAGGCCCTTGGAGACCAGCTTGTCCGGATGGTGCTGACTCATCAGGCGGCGGTAGGCCTTCTTCACCTCGGCATCGCTTGAGGATTTAACCACATCAAGCACCGCGTAATCTTCAGCCAGCGTCGGGCCCCGCTCTTCACCGCGGGGGGCATAACCGCCACCCGCTGCGCCCCTTGCCGAACGCACCATGGCCTCCAGGTGGTCATACTCATGGCGAGTAAAGCCGAGCTGTTCAAATACGTGTAACAGCAGCTCACGCTCGGCGGGGTGCAGCTCGCCGTCGGCATAGGCGGCCTGCAGCTGGATCTCAAGAAACATCTGCATCAGGGTGTGGCGGCGATGACATTCCTGACGGAACTGTTTTAACACCCCATCGAGGTCAAACTCAGGCAGCTTTCCCTGGTTAAATATTTCGATGGCGAGCTTTTTTTGTTGTTCATCAAACTGCATCTGCGCCATCACGGCTTTGGCAAAGGCAATCTCATCTGCGCTTACCCGGCCATCAGCCTTGGCAAGACGCCCCATCACCGAAAAAGTGGCGGTAAAGAAGGCAAGCTGAGTGCGCTGCTGGCCGCCGGGTGATGCCGCATCGCCCAGGCCGTCCAGCCCCTTATCAAAGCTGTGGCCGAGCGAGGCGCCCAGCACCGCCCCCAACGGGCCCCCCATAATGAAGCCGAAGGTACCGCCCAGAACTTTACCCCACCAACTCATCGCACTAACCTCTGTCCCGCATCAACGCGGGGAATTCAATTCAATATCACGCTGAAATTCTCCCAGCGCCCGGCTCACCGCCTCGTAGTCCAGTTCGTTGACCTCTATACGGTAGTCACCCAGCGGGATCAGCAGAAACTCTCGACTTAAAGAGTTCAACACCGCCTGCAGCGTGGTCTCATCGCTGTTTGTCAGATACTCATCTTTTATCGATATTTCCCTTGCCATGGTGACTCCTTATGCACTGTTGTCACATAAGGATACGCACCCTGATGTACTACTGTCCAACCACCTGTTTGTGAAATGCCGATCCAGGATTCAAGAGGGGGGAGCCTGCAGCATCGCTTTGCATGCAGGGATTAACGCTGGCCCACTGTCACGCTGGCGCTCTCTACACGTTTGCGCTCGACTATCGACTCAATACGGGCATTGCGCTGCTGCTCCCACGCATCGATGGGATCGTTCTTCTCCCACGCCTCGAACAGACGGCGCTGCCTGTCACTGATTGGCAGCCCGTAGGTCTGGTGCATGTAGTTATATATGCGTGCGATATCACCACGCACCGCCGGCATCGGCTCGGCCTTACGAGCCTTGTGGTCTACCTCAAAATCACAGGCCCCGTAGTTGCGCGGCTCGCCCTCAAGCTGGGTAAAGCTGAAGTTACTGCGATCACCATTAAGCTCGCCTACCGCGGGGACCAGGTTGCGCAGGTCCGAGACCATGGCACGAAACTGAGGATCGATCTTTTCACAACAGCGCCGTCCCTTATAGCTTTTACCCTTACTATTGGTACAGATGGGTTCACGCCAGCACTGTCGGGTGTACCCCAGGGCGTGTGCTGGAACCACGTGCTCCCACTCGACACGTTGACCACGACGCTGATTCTTTCGCGGCTTGTAGCCACAACCGGTGGCATCAACGCGTTTCTTCTCATCGTAATCACACCCGCAATAGAAGGTCTGTTTGTGATCCACATAGACCTCGGCGGCCAGCCGCTTGGCCTGGCTGAAACTACTGATGGTATGTGGAAGTTCTCCTGCAATGGCGGGCATCACCATTAACATAAATAACCCAAGGGTCATTCTCTGAATTGCCAGAAACATTTACCGTGCCGATTGTGTCTTTCATTATTTTTATCCCTACCTGTAGACACCTCCTGTATCTTTCCATCCTGAGAACTCCCGTCCTAGCCGTACCGTTTTCCCCGCGCGCAACATATACAGGTCTGCCGGCGTGATGTGATATCACGACTTTTTTGCTTCTACATTGTTATATCAGCACGGTACAGCGCGCCGCATCATACCATCCATAACCTACCGGTGGTGCTCATTGCATCACACGGTACAAGTGAATATTATTTCAACACCTCCCATAAGCCGTGCTAAGACTATGCCATTACCTAACCACTACCTCATTACCCCAAAGCTGAAGGATGAGGCTGAGTTTCTTGCCTCACTTGAACAGAGCCTGCAGGCAGGAACACAGCTGATGCTACTCAAGGCCAAGGGGTTGGATGAAGCCGGCTACCGCGCGCTGGCAGCCAGGGTTATTCCTCTTGCCCATCGCTACGATTGTCAGGTCTTAATTACCGGTGATGCCGCACTAGTCGATGAGCTGAGGGCGGATGGGCTGCACCTGGATAGCAAGGCACTCGCGGCCTGCACCACACGCCCGCTACCTGACTATTATCTTGTGGCAGTCTCCGGGCACTCACTGGAAGAGCTTAAGCAGGGGGAGGCCATCCGAGCCAGCTTCGGCGTACTCTCACCTATCAACTACACGGACGCCCATCCCGATATCGAACCACTGGGTTGGGATGGGCTGAAGGCCATCGTCGAGCAACTCGACATGCCCGTCTACGCACTGGGCGGCGTCAGTGCCGACGATGAGGCCGCAGCGCTTGAGGCCGGTGGCAGAGGGGTTGCCGGCAATAAGGGATACTGGAACAGCTAGGACAGAGGCCAGGGCTACCACTCTGCGCCATTATGCGGGACGGATAAAAATCCTGGTATAACTGAGGCGCCCTTTGACGGTCTCAACCTCGCGGAACCCCACCGCCTCACATAGCCGGCTCAATCTGCGCGGGCTGATGTAGTGCGGGTCTAACAGGATCTCGGTTACCGACAGCATGCCGCCCGGCTTCAGTGCCTCAAAGATCTCCTGCAACGCCTCATGCCGGTTGTGGACTTCCCCCAGCACGGTTACCAGCAAGGCGCGATCAAAGAAACTCTTCTCCAGTACCCCGCTACCGGCAGCAGCAAGGATCGGGTGCACATTGCTCAGTTGCTGCTGCTTGATCCGCCGATGCAGTTTATCCAGCATCTTCTGCTGAATATCGAGCGCAGCCACCTCACCGCCAACGCCCACCCGTATTGCGGCGGGGATGGTGAGCCGACCCGTTCCGCAGCCCACATCCAGCACGCGCATTCCCTCATGCAGCGCAATACGCGCAAAGATCGCTTCAGGCCCTGCCATCGCATTCATCACGGGATTATCCAGCAGCCACGAGGCTGCCGCCGGACAGGCTAGCGAACGGGCGCGCCACCACCAACCTAATGCCACGATGCAGGCAATGGTGATCAATACCGTGGTTAGCGCCATCGAACCCTCTCCCCGGAAAAATTAATCCACATAAAATATAGACTAATACGTCATAAATTTTCTTGTACGAGACGGCACAACCAGAGCGATTTTCGGGTCTATATTGTTATGTCTTACTACGCTTCAGATGGAGGGGATTATCATGAAACTCAATGTAGGAATGGTCGACAAGGTATTGCGTATTGTGGCCGGTCTGGTACTGATTGGCCTGACCTTCACCGGCACTATCGGTGTATGGGGATGGATTGGCGTTGTACCGCTGGTCACCGGTGTCATCGGCTGGTGCCCGCTCTATCAAATCATCGGCGCCAGTAGTCGCACGTCGAAAACCACCCCATAAACCCCATCACCAGGGAGGGTTCAGCCAAGCACGACTTAATCGGCAAGGAGCTCTACTGTCACCTCAGCCGTCGTCTTGTCGATATGAAACTGCATATCGCAATACTCGGGTTGTACGTCAGTGGGGGAGGGGTCATCGGAACAGCTGCAACCGGCAATAATACCGGTAAAGAAGATCCCGGCCTTAACGTGAATGGCAGCCTCATCATCCGCCTCACTGATCACCATCACCTTAAACGGATCGGCGCTCACATAGGAGCTCAAGGAGAGCCCCTGTTGCAGCGGCAGCTGCTCGGCAGGCAGCTGCTCCACCTCCTGCTTGAACTGCTCGTTGAAAGCAGGTGTTCCCCAGGCATTCACGGATTGGGATAGTTTAATCATGTCATTCACTATAAATATTTCATATGCGTTTTAACGCGATCGGCGTTACTCAAAAACATCCTTCACCGACTGCCAGAAACTTTTAGACTCTTTCTTGACCTCTTGACGCGTCTCCGCTGAACCCTCCCACGCCTCTTTCGACCCCTCCTTCACGCCACCCCATGCGGCCTCCGATCCCTTCTTCACACCGCCCCATGCCTCTTTCATGCCTGACTTGGTTTTATCCCACGCATCAGCCTCGGCCTTTTCTGCAACCACAGGTGAGGAGAGGGTGAGTGCCAGTAGTGTTGCCAAAATAGTTTTATGCATTGCTAACCCGAATTATCTGCAGCCCTAAAAAATTGGAAACCAGTTTACCAAAGATTGTCTCTAATCAGCAGACTATACACACCTAATCATCAGCTTCCTTGCTGCCTGGCGTCGCCGTGGTAATTCCAGCGGTGAGGGTAAAGCGCATTGCCTCCTCCATACTCATATCCACCGGGCGCACAGCACTACGCGGCATCAGTACGGCATAACCGCCGATCATATAACTCAGCGGGATGTAGACCAGCACGCTATCCTCACCCCTGAAATCTTTAGGCAGCTTTTCATGGTCATCCTGGGTAATAAATCCAATCACCTGCATTCCGGTATCTCCCAGTGTGACAGCCACCACCTGCTCAAACTCCTTCTTCTTATTAGGGGAGAAGTAATCAAGAAAATCACGCAAAGCCCGGTATACCGATTTAATAACCGGGGTCTGGTAGATCAGCTGCTCCCCCATGGCAAACAGTCGCTGCACAATATAGGCGTGCATCATCAGGCCAATCACAAAGGCCACCGCCAGGCCGGCGGCAAGCCCCATCCCCGGCCAGTAGGCATTTTCCGGTAGTACCAGGCGAATCACATCTCCCAGCAGTGTCTCTGCGGTAATGGCAAACCAGTAGAGCAGATAAATAGTTAACACTACCGGCAGAATGGTCATCATCCCGGTTAGCACATGTCGTGTTATAAATCGGCTCACTGTTGCTTCCCCATTAATGGTGTTTCCTCTTGTCTCATTGGCCTTGTGTTATGAGAATTTTCGAATCAGCATCTTCTCTATCTCCACCAGAAACAGTACCGAGGAGGAGACGGTGACGACACGCAGCCACGC
>JBFFJV010000191.1:0-5482 GCA_041555695.1 Thiohalomonadaceae bacterium
AAGCGCATCAATGACGGTTATGGGCACCTCTACGGTGATGAGGTTCTACTGCTTCTGGCACAACTAATGCGCAAGTCTTTTCGTGACAGTGACTTACTCTTTCGATACGGTGGCGAGGAGTTTGTGGTGATACTCGTGGCGACGAGCGAGGAGAACGCTATTGCGGTGCTTGAGCGGTTTCGTCATACCGTGAGTGGCCATTCTTTCGCTCAAATTGATAAAGTCACCATAAGCATAGGGCTAAGTCAGGCAGGGCACGGGGATATGGTCTCTGATGTGTTTGACCGTGCCGACAAGGCGCTTTACTACGCCAAGGAAAATGGTCGAGATCAGCTTGGTTTTTATGAACAGCTGGTCGAGGCGGGGAAGCTTGAACCAGAGGTTGCAGAGGCCGGTGATTTAGAGTTGTTTTGATTAAATTGAATCATTCAACAACGCTCGGCCATATTACCCACTGACCACTGTTGCCCGCTGGCTACACTTTCTAACAGCAGCCGGAGAAATCCCCCCTAACTGTTTTCATCATCGTCTTTAGTGCCAAACCCCTCTTCAAAGTTATTCAACCCCTCCTGTACCAGCTCATAGGTACGGTCGATATCGGCTTCGATATCCCCCTCAAGTACACCAAGCCCATCAAGGATCTCGCGCGCCTCTCCAAATCCCTGCTCGATGCCCGAGCGAATAACTTCCATGAAATGTGCCAGCACGGCATCCTCCTCTTCACCAGGGTGCTGCGACTTGAACGCCTCAAAAAATCCGGTAGAGAGTGAGACGATGCGCCCGGCAGTGGCCTCAGGGGTGAACTCCATCTGCGACTCGGCAGCCGTCTCAATGGCATTCGGCCCCAACGTCGGCTCCAGCATTTCATTTAGCTTATCGATTGCCGCCCGATAGACCAGCTCTAGTGGACGCTCCTGGACACTGAGAGTTGTTCTGTCGGTGGCTGCAATGCCCGTGGTCTTGAGGAGCTCCCTGGCCGTATGAGCCTGCATCTGCTGCTGGATCTGCCGGATCGCACTGGCCCGATCATGGGGCTTTATTTCTGGAGGGGGGATTTTCATCGCAACGCTACCGTATACCTATGATATGTGTCGTAAGTCTAGGCAAGCGTTGCTGTTAATGCCAACACCACTCTTTCGCCCTGAACAGGTTGGGGGAGTCAGGTATACTGCAGGGCACTGACGCTATGTCATTACCGAGTTGTCATACAACCTTTCAATAAAAGTCTGCCACTATGTCATCACTTACTTTGTTTTCCCTCGTTGAGTCTCCCAACCACCCTAATTTCAGTGCGCTTTATCACCGCCTGGGGTATGACGAAATAGCGTTGACTTCGACCCGCAAGGCGGTGAGTCAACTGAAAAAGCAGACGCCCGACCTGGTGATAGCTGACTTTGTCTACGGCTACAGTAATAACTACAGCGGCATTCATATTAGCAATCTCGATGTCTTCTTAATGAGCATGCAGAAGTTTGCCCCTGATACAAAAGTGATCATACTGGCCGCGGCAGATGAGATGGAGTATGCCGCGAAGATGCGTGATATCTGCCCGATAGCAGCGATTCTTCCATTTAATGTGAAAGAGGGTGAACTGGAAAGGGTCGTGGTGACGGCCCTGGAATGAGCACAACTGTGCTCTGATCCGCGCTTTAGTGCAGCTCAGGGGGCTGGGCCGGTGGCGTTGATTTCACTGTCTCTCTGTTTCATTCCAGCGCCTGCGCAATTAACAAAGCGACAATTGCAGCCAGCAGTATAATTACCCATTTCAGGTGGTGGGCAAGACTGCGTAGTAGTTCCTTGCTCTCTTCATCCATCTTGTTGGCTCCTTTGTTATTCCGTTCTGTCTTGTTGTGTTTTCTGCACCGGGTTTTTAATCAACTCCATGACAGGGCTGCCGTTTCCAGGGAACGCGCGACATAATTTTCGGTTGCCGGATCTACGCCCCCGTCAATGGCCAATTGAATAACATGTCTATCCATACTGTTGGCGAAAACAGCAGACAACATGAAGCCTGCCGCGAAGAGTCGCGGCACAGCCATCATTATTCTCGTTAGTCTCACCATAAAGTGGGCTCCTTTAACTACACTTTGAAGCATAGCCATTGCTCTGGTGCTTTGCGAGGTGTGCCTTTTGCCTTCAATCGGCAGCGTAGTCGGCGCTGCCTTTCTCCATGAGCAGCGTTACAAAGGCCGCATCAAGACGATGTCATCTAAAGCGGGGCGCTTCCCTCTAAGGTGTCGACTGATTGATGATGTAAAGGAAGGAGAATCTGCATGAGGCTGATTAACCATAAGTTTTTTGTCTCTGGTCTGCTGTTGTTCTCACTGTTTGGGTTCTCTTCACTCCATGCGGCAGGCAATTATGAGAAGGAGCGCAAGGCGCTGATAGCGTTGCTAGAGGAGGGAGAGACATTTGACTCCCGAGTGATGGGGGCGATGGCCAGAGTGCCTCGACATCTTTTTGTTCCCAAAAGAGATCGGGACAGGGCGTATGAAAATGTGCCTCTCCCCATCGGTTATGGACAGACCATCTCGCAGCCCTATGTTGTGGCACTGATGACAGACCTTCTCACACTAAAACGTGGTGACAAGGTACTGGAGGTGGGGACCGGTTCCGGCTATCAGGCGGCGATCCTCGCGGAGTTAGTCGACGAAGTCTATACCATTGAGATTATTGACGAGCTTGCCGAGCGTGCCGCTGCAGTACTTAAACAGCAAAACTATGCAAACATTGAGACCAGGGGCGGCGATGGCTACTACGGTTGGCGCGGGGCGGCACCCTTTGATGCCATTGTGGTGACGGCGGCGGCGGATCATATTCCGCCACCGCTGGTACGTCAGCTCAAACCCGGTGGTCGAATGGTGATCCCGGTGGGCAGCCGTTTTATGGTTCAACAGCTGGTGCTGCTCAAAAAGGATCTCAAGGGAGGGCTGTCTCTGCGACAGATCCTGCCGGTGAGATTTGTACCGCTGACCGGTGAGCATAACGAAAAGTAATGAGCCAGGCTGCCGACTATAAATCTCCCCCGTGGCTCTCCATAGCCATGCTATCGATGACGGCACTCGCCTATGAGGTGCTATTGATGCGCCTCTTCTCGATCATTCAGTGGCACCACTATGCCTATTTAATCATCAGTCTGGCGTTGCTCGGTTATGGGGCGAGTGGTGCCTTCCTCACCATCTTCCGAGAGCGACTGCTCGCAAGGTATGCGCCCATCTATTTGGGGAGTATTGCGCTCTTTGCGACCACCACGCTGAGCTCCTACCTGCTCAGCCAGCAGATCCAGTTTAATGCCGAAGAGATCCTCTGGGCACCTGAGCACGCCTTCAGGCTGATGGCGATCTATCTTCTACTGTTTCTGCCGTTTTTCTTTGCCGCCAATGCGATTGGCCTCTCCATTATCCGCTACCGCAGTGAAGTGTCGCGGATCTATGCTGCGGACCTCTTTGGCGCCGGGGGCGGTGCACTGCTCATTATTCTGTTGCTGTTTATGCAGCTCCCGGGTGAGGCGTTGAGATATCTCGCTCTGCTCGGCATGGTGGCACTGACCCTGGGGAGTTGGGAGCTATATCGGGAGAGAGTCGCTAAAAAGTTGCCTCTGCATCTGGTGTTGATAGCGTTTCCGCTGCTATTGCCCAATGCCTGGATAGAGCTGGAAATTTCATCCTATAAGGGACTCCCCCAGACCTTGAGAGTACCCGGTACCAGGGTGGTGGGGCAGCACTCTAGTCCCCTAGGACTGATCACTGTGGTCGAAAGCCTGGAGGTGCCGTTTCGTCATGCGCCGGGCATGAGTCTTAATGCGATAGGTGAACCGCCGGAGCAGGTGGGACTCTTTATCGATGGTGATGCGATGACAGTGATCACCCGGGATGAGGGAGAACGAGAGGCGTTTGACTATCTCGATCAGCTTACCTCCGCGCTGCCGTACCACCTTACCAAGGTAGACAGCGTGCTTATCCTCGGTGCCGGCGGCGGCTCCGGTGTATTGCAGGCGCGCTACCACAGCGTGGCCAACGCGATAAAAATCCGTGCGCTAGAGCTCGACACAAATATTATCGAGCTGGTGCGGGAGGATTACGGCGATTTTTCCGGTCACCTCTATAGCAGGGGAGAGGTCGATATCCTTGCTGAGGAGGCGCGGGGATTTGTGGCTACGGATGATCGCCTGTATAAGCTGATCCAGCTGGAGCTCTTCGACTCCTATAGCGCCTCCGCCGCAGGGCTCTACGCACTGAGTGAGAGCTATCTCTACACCGTCGAGGCATTACAGGCCTATCTGGCCCGCTTGAAGTCAGCAGGCTACCTTGCCATCAGCCGATGGATAAAGCTGCCGCCGCGTGACACCCTGAAGTTGTTTGCTACCGCCATCGATGCCCTGAAACGCTCCGGTGTTGAGAGACCCGAAGAACATCTGATGCTGATTCGCACACTGCAGACCAGTACCCTGCTGATAAAACGGAGCCCCATTAACGATGGAGAGATAGCGAGGGCTATCGAGTTTGCAGGGGAGCGATCCTTTGATCTCGCCTACTATCCGGGCATGCCGCCTGAGGTGGCAAATCGCTACAACCTTCTCGCAGAACCCTACTTCTATCTGGGGGCACTGGCGCTGCTTGGGGATGGGCGCAGTAAGTTTATCGAGAGCTACAAGTTTAATCTCGAGCCAGCGACCGATGATCGTCCTTTCTTTTTCCACTTCTTCAAGTGGCAGGTTCTACCTGAAATTCTCTCGCTGAGCGGTGCGGGTGGGATGCCGCTTCTGGAGTGGGGCTATCTAATCGTGGTGGCAACCCTGATCCAGGCCCTGTTGGGGGCCGTCTTTCTCATCCTGTTGCCGCTGCTTCTCTTTAAACGAAAAAGGGGGCGTCGCAAAAGGGTAGGGGGTGTGAGCCGTAGTCTGGCACTACAGGGATTTGTCTACTTCTTCTCCCTTGGCCTCGCGTTTCTCTTTATTGAGATCGCCTTTATCCAGAAATTCATCCTCTTTCTGCACCACCCCACCTTTGCGATAGCGGTTGTGCTGGCTGCCTTTCTTATCTTTGCCGGCATGGGCAGTCTCTGGTCGAAGGGGCTTGCCGATTCCGCCCAATATGAGAGAGGGGTGAGGGGGGCTGTCATGACGATTGTGACACTCGGCCTGCTCTATACATTTATGCTGGGTTCGCTCTTTTCGCTGTTAATGGCACTGCCGATAGCAATCAAGATAGTGATATCGCTGCTGTTGATTGCGCCGCTCGCCTTTGCGATGGGGATCCCCTTTCCGCTTGGCCTGTCGAGGCTAGGAGAGATGGAGCAGGGGCTGGTTCCCTGGGTATGGGGTATCAACGGCTGTGCTTCTGTGCTTAGCGCCGTCATCGCCACCCTGCTGGCAATACACTATGGACTCAGCGTGGTGATCTTTCTGGGGCTTCTGCTCTATATCGCCAGTGCCGTTAGTATAAGTTACTGGCATCGTTGAGAGATTTTTGAGATCAGACAC
>JBFFJV010000192.1:0-5471 GCA_041555695.1 Thiohalomonadaceae bacterium
AGAATCTGCTCTAACCCACTCACCGGCCGCGATGGCCATGAAAATGCCACGACATTCACATTGTGAACCTCTGCCAGCTTACGGCACTTTTCCAGGTTCTTATATCCATCCTGATTGTTACCATGAACAAACAATACCCATGGTCGCAGAGCGCGCTCATCCCCGCCGCTGTGCGCATCGAGAACCGGTGCAAACATCTCGGCGGCATCCTCATGCTCGCGTAATTTCCACCCGCGCTCAATGCGGGTCTCATCCAGATGGAAATCATCCTTCTCGACGATCTCCGTGGTAACGTAACTGGCGGTGATGAAGCTCAGACCGTCGCCTGGCTCAAGCGATAATCTGCGCTGGTCGTTGAAGGCCCGATCAATCTTTCTGTTTGTAATGAGATAAATCATCTCCACTCACTCCCTGTGTTGTATTTATGTTGTACTTGTTTTTTTCTTTATATCACAGCTTCTCAAAAGCCTGAATCATCTGCCGGCGCACGGCAGCATCGGGCAGTGGGCCGTATAGCGCTCCCATATTCTGCTGCATGTGATCGACCCGGCTAGTGGCAGGAATAGCACAACTCACCGCCGGGTGGCCGATGATGAACTTGAGGAAGAACTGTGCCCAGTTGCCACAATCATACTCGGCCGCCCACTCAGGCAATGGCTTGCCTGCTACCCTGTCGAACAGGCGTCCCCCCTGAAACGGCCGGTTGATCACCACCGCCAGTCCACGCTCCTGTGCCAGCGGTAACAGTCGCTGCTCCGCCTCACGGTCATCAATATTGTAGGTAAACTGCACAAAGTCGAAGGCCTCCTCGCTCGCCATCACCTTCTCCAGCTCGGCATGGCGGCGACCGTGGGAGGTGGTCATGCCGATGTAGCGGATCTTCCCCTCTGCCTTCATCTGGCGTAGCGTCTCCAAATGGCTGCGCCAGTCGAGCATGTTGTGGATCTGCATCAGCTCAAACTGTTTTACCCCCCATAGCCGGCGCGAACGCTCCATTTGGTCGATACCGATACCGCGTCCATAGGTCCACACCTTGGTGGCAGCAAAGGGCCTGGCTGCCATCTGCTCCAGGCAATGGCCGAGTACCGCCTCCGAGCTGCCGTACATTGGTGAAGAGTCGATAAACCGCCCGCCACGCTCGAAGAAGGCCTGTAGCACCTGGCACCTGTCGGCCCGTAGCCACTCATCCTCCCCGACATCGAAGGTTAGCCAGCTACCCATGCCGATTACCGGGATCGCATCAGCAGAGCCGGGGATCCTTCGCATGATCGGTGCCGCTGCCGCCCACCCTGCCGGTGCCCCCGTCAGCACCGGCAGTAGCACCATTCCACTAATAAACGTGCGCCTTTTCATCCCCAACCTCCAGAAATATTAGAAAAGACTTAATTTCACCATTGACTTATGCTATCTTAATGCCCACTAATATGGTCAACTATTAATCAACCTAAACAGAGGAAGATATCTCATGAACGTAGATCAGCACCTGAAAGTAGCAACCTGGCACATCGAGCAGGCCCGTCTGCACGCCACCAAAGACCACGCCTGTGGCTGCCCGATCAGCCCCGAGTACCAGAAGATCATCGACGAAGTCGAAAGCGGCAAGATCATGGAAGAGCTGGTCTGCAACGTTAGCAAGTAAGTTCCTACTACTTGCTATAAAGAACCCGTCCCCTGTTTAAGGGGGGCGGGTTTTTTTATGCCCCCTTGTAGGAGCGGCGTCCATACCGCGAACAACGCTGCCACAGGCCGTCCCCCTACAGCACCCGTAGGATCGGCGTCCACGCCGCGAACAACTCTGCCACAGCTTCGGCCCGACGACGACCCTCCTACAAATTCCCCGCCTCATCGGCTACCATGAGCCTCCCGTTTACACCAGATAACAAGCGCAATGAGCCGACACGAACTCCTGGGCCACCTCAACGGCCTGCACCAGATGATGAGCCACCTGCTGGAGGCCGCAGATGAGGCCGCCTGCAGCCGCCGTTTTGAACAGAGCCTGCCGCCCATCGCCTGGCTGTTTGGCCGTGCCGTCTACCTTGAGACCTACTGGCTTCGTGAAGTGGTAATGGGCGACGATGACATGAGCGCCCGGGTACGCCACCTCTTCGGCCACAATGTTGAGCCCGACGAGACAGTCATGCAGCAGCTGCCTGCCAGAGAGCACCTGCTCAACTGGGCACTGGAACTGCAGGAACAGAACCTCACCCTGCTCGCCAACCCCAAACAGCTGCCCGAGCATGCGTTGATGGCAGAGGATCAACTCCTCTATCGCCTGGAGATCGAACTGGGAGAACTGTGCGAGGCGATGATCGCGCAGATCACCGAAAGCCGCCTTACCGCCAGCCCCGGTTATCAGGTTGAAAATCCACTCAAGCCCCTGCCTCCCTCAGAGCAACATGGGGATGTCCACAAAGGACACTATCGCATCGGCGCCAAGCATGAAGACCCCAGCGCCCGCGACAATGAACTGCCCCCCAACGTGGTAGAACTCGATGCCTTTCGCATTGATACCAAACCAGTAACAAACGGCTCTTTTCTCAGCTTTATCGAGGCGGATAGCTACAATATAGACGAATTCTGGAACGATGAAGGTCTCGCATGGAAGTCTGATAAACCCAAACGCCCCCACCACTGGCGCAAGGATCTGTCCGGCAACTGGTACGGAATTGGCCTTAACGGCCCCTTCGACCTGATAGCCGAAGATGCGGTCACCGGCATCAGCCATCACGAAGCCCTTGCCTACGCCAACTGGGTATCAAGCCTTGGGGGCAAACTGGCCGGTGCCGTGTTGCAGCACGAATACCAGTGGGAAGTCGCAGTGCGCTCCAAGGCGATTAGCGACTATGGCCGTGTCTGGGAGTGGTGTGCCAACCCCTTTCACCGCTACACCGGTTACATCGAACCGGAGAATGCCGAGGCCGCAACCCAACAGTTCGACGAGGGCCACTTCAGTCTGCGCGGCGGCTCACTGCACAGCCAGACGATGCAGCGCCGTTCCAGCCACCGTCACCACGCCCGTCCTGATGACCGCTTCCGCTTTAGCGGTACCCGTTTGGTGTTCCCCGGTAGCCAGATGGCGTGGCATAAATAAGTCATTACGCACACCACGGAAGCCGTGCAATAACCTTCATTTACAAGGGCTATTGCATTTGCTTTCAATCTGAAGCAGTCTTGTCTAAAACCGGTCCATTCGGGATATCGCAAGGTTCCTGAATGGGGCAGAGAATTATAAATGGATGCAGGTATGGACACACGATGACAGGGAACAACAACCGTCCATTCAGGACTAGCAACCGTTAACCCTCTTTTTCTGTTTCGGTACCGATGTTATTTTTCGTTTAGCAACGGAACCACTAACTACTACGTGTCTCCACAAAGAGGACACTATCGGTAAATATACCTACGCAACGTTAGGGTAGCGGTGTTATCAACGATACATGCCTTCGCACAGCACCACTCATATCTTAACTGCGGCCTGCATGTTGATTAAGAAACACCTTCAGAGCAGCACCAATTGACTCGCTCAACCTGTTCTTGAAAAAACGGTCACTACCATAACCATCACTCCCAAAGTCACCATCATAAAAAGCCGGTGCGGAGTTATATCGAGAAAACAGGATTTGTGTTGCGAAGGTCTTGTTGCTATCTGCGGTAGAGACACAGTGTACCTTGATGTCTAGATACATGGCGCCGCTATCCGCTATCGAGTCATTATCCCAAAGAGGGTCAACCCCCCTCCTTCTGAAGACTCTTTCGACAACCCTGCTAAGACCATCATAATTATATGAACACTCATTGCTAATCACCATTTCGTAGGGTAATTGCCTGGCCCCTGCCGCACTCATAGCGAGCAAAGTCCCAATTGCAACGTCATCTGCTATGGCTGTTGCCGGCAAAGTCACGGCTGCGATGAGTAGTGCTAGTATCTTTTTCACCATAAGCTCCTTTACTACGGGCTATTGGGTAGAGTTGAAATCAACGGTTAAATAGATACTAGTCTTATGCAGTTAGGCCGTCTGTCGGGGGATAGTCTAGCCATGAAGTAGGAGTCTGTCTGACGCACTCACGTTGTTCCCATTTTTAACCACAAACCAGGCGTAGGTGGTACCGAATTATGTCCTCTTTTCTTTAGTGGTCTATGGGCGACTACTGATGTCGAAACAGCGGGGCAAGTTCACTGGGCTGTGACTCTGCGCGGTTTTCACTCTGCTGCGAACTGAACGCCTGCCACAACTTCTCACCGCGCCACTCGCTCTTCTCTTCGCTATAGAGGATGCGGCTTAATTCATTAATTGTCGCCGCCAGATCATCACCAACGCGGCTCGCCAGTTCACCCAGGCTGGCCGGGGGCGCCTCGGGCCACTGGCGCTGCGCCCAGCCAATTAACGCCTCTTTCGTTACACCAGCATCATTACTGCGGCAGGCCGCCTTGACTCTTTTGCGGGCCACCCTGAGGGATTCGATGGCCTCTGCCTTTTCGTCTGGCATTGCAGTGGTGCGACGCGCACTACGCCACCACAGCAGAAGGGTCAGCAACCAACCAGCGGTCAGTGCGACGGCAACCATCCGCCAGCGGCTCTCATTAGCGGCAACCACCACGGGGCTCACTACGGCTTCGACATGCGCCTCGCTGGTGGGCGTCACGGCCGGGGGCGGTATCTGTGGTGCTGGTGTGCTGCTACCCACTGCCGCCTTCACATCAATCGTGCGTGCGGCAAGCCGGGATACCTCCTGTTTCCCGGTTTCGGTATTCCACCAGGGCACCTCAATGGCGGGCAGTGTCAGCTGGCCGGGGGCCGTGGCGACCAGGGCGATCTTCTCCTGGCGCAGTGCGGTGACCCCCTGATCCGTTGTCGTCTCTCTTAACATCGGCTGATCGGCGTAACTCTTCAGCCCCTCGGGGGTGGCCATCTCTAAGGTAGGCAGCTGGGCGCTGGTGATGCCATCAACCACCAGTGCCAGGGTGCGGGTGACCGGCTCACCCACCACCAGCCCCTGCTGCTCCGGCCATTCCTCGACCAGCTGCACGCTCTTTGCCGGTAACCACTGCTGGCCGCTATAGCTCGCCGGGATCGCCTTCACCTCTCGGGTAATGCCTTTTGAGGTGACCCGTTTGATCTGGCTGCGCTGCTGTATCGAGTCGAAGATCGACTGGCGGCGACTGGTCGCAGTCACCATTCGCCCATCGAATAGAATCGGTTTTATCGACAGGCTACCGCTCTGCTGCGGGTAGATGGCGTAGCGCCGTTCAATTACCGAGTAGCGCGCACCGTTCAGCTCGGTCTGATAGTTACTGTCCTCACCCAGACGCTTGACCACCGCATCACCGCTGGCCAGTTCCGGCTCAGAAAGAGTGCTGCCGTTGGCAAGATTCATCCCGGCATCGTGCGCCAGAAACAGCTTAATGGTGTAGAGCAGCTGCTGCTGGACATAGAGCTCGCCCTCTGCAGCCTCGACCTGCACAAACAGCG
>JBFFJV010000193.1:0-5470 GCA_041555695.1 Thiohalomonadaceae bacterium
CCGCCGTGGCGGCGCGTTGCACCAGCGCGGTCGGGCTCAGGGTACCGTCCGAGGCGAGTGAATGGCTGTGAAGGTCGTATCGTCTATGCATAGGCCACATATTGTAGCCGATTTGCGGCGCTACTGCGCTGCCCATCCTATAAAGACTGTGATAGATTGGTTGGCCATTCATTAACAGCACCGGGGCGCAACAGGACGCCGCAATAAACCGATGAAATTCCTTTTCGACTTCTTTCCAATCCTCCTTTTCTTTATTGCCTACAAACTCTATGGCATCTACCCGGCCACCGCGGTGGCGATTGCCGCCTCCTTTGTGCAGGTCGCCGCCTTCTGGTTGAAAAACCGGCGCTTTGAGAACATGCACCTGGTCACCCTCGGCCTTATCGTAGTGCTGGGCGGGGCGACGCTGTTACTGCAGGACAAGACCTTCTTTATGTGGAAGCCGACTGCCGTCAACTGGCTCTTCGCCGTGGTCTTCCTCGGCAGCCAGTTTGTCGGTAAAAAGCCCATCGTCGAGCGTATGATGGCACACGCCATCGAGGCACCACAGCGGGTCTGGAAACGCCTCAATATCAGCTGGGTCACCTTCTTTACCGCCATGGGCTTTGCCAACCTCTATGTCGCCAACTTCTTCTTTCAGGCGCAAAGAGAACTGGACCAGAGCGCAGGCAAGGCCATCGACGTCGATCAATGCGACAGCCTCACCGGCCAGGTGCTGCAACTGTGTCAGCACGCCAAGCTGATGGAAGAGAACTGGGTCGATTTCAAACTGTTCGGCATGATGGGGCTGACCTTCGTCTTCGTCATCGGCCAGGCCTTCTATCTGGCTCGCCACATGCCGGAGCAGGCCGCAGACCCCATCAAAGAAGATAACGAGGGATAAGATGTTTTACGCCATCATAAGTGAAGATATCGAAAACTCACTGCAGCTGCGTCTGCAGGCGCGCCCGGCGCACCTGGAGCGGCTGCAACAGCTAAAGCATGAGGGGCGACTGCTGCTGGCAGGCCCCCACCCGGCCATCGACAGCGACGATCCCGGCGAGGCCGGTTTTAGTGGCAGCCTGATCGTTGCCGAGTTCCCCTCACTGGAAGAGGCGGAGAGCTGGGCTGCCGCTGATCCCTATATGGCGGCGGGGGTTTACGAGCATGTCACCGTCAAACCATTTAAAAGGGTATTACCATGAATATTAGTGAACAGCGCATGGCGATGATCCGAGAGCGGCTTGAGGCAGCACTCAGCCCCGAGAGTCTGGAGATCATTGATGAAAGCCACAAGCACGCCGGTCACGCCAGTGCCGGGGGCGCCGGGCACTTTATCGTCAACATCGTGTCCAAAGCCTTCGAGGGCAAGAGCCCGATACAACGCCACCGCATGGTATTCGATGCGGTAGGCGATTTAATGCAGACTGAAGTTCATGCTCTGAGCATTCAGGCTGATACGCCAAAATAAAACCGTTAAAAGGAAAACACATGTCGCTTAGTCAACGCCTTATCCTTCCCCTGTTCACTGCGGGTGTACTTGCCCTTTCTGCTCCGCTCAGTGCCGAAGAGGTGATCGCCACCGTCAACGGCAGCAAGATCACTCAGCAGGATTATCAACGCTTTGTCTTCGAAGCCACCCAGGGCGTCAAGGGAACCCCCCAGCTCAACCCCAATGACGTTCTAAATGAACTGCTGTCACGGGAACTGATTTATCAGGATGCGATCAAGCAGGGAATGGACAAGCGCAAGGAGATCATCGAAGAGTTAAACCGCCTGCAATACCGGCTGCTGGTTGGCTTCGCTCTGGATGAAGCTATTAAAAAGAGCCCGGTCACCGATAAAGAGCTGCAGGCCATCTATGAGAGCGATATCAAGAACCTGAAGCTTAAGGAGTACAAGGCTCGTCACATTCTGGTGAAAGAAAAGACGCAAGCCGAGCAAATTATTACCGAGCTGGACCTGGGGGGCGATTTCTCCAAGCTGGCGGAAAAACACTCTACCGATGCCGGTAGCCAAAAGAAGGGCGGAGAACTTGGCTGGTTCAAACCACAGCAAATGGTCGCCGAATTCTCTCGCGCTGCCGCGCAACTGGAAAAAGGCAAGTACAGCAAGGCGCCAGTGCAAAGCCAGTTCGGCTGGCATATCATCAAGCTCGATGACAGTCGCGATGTCGCACCGCCCACCTTTGAACAGGTTAAGTCAAAACTTTCACAGGTGGTGCAGCAACAAAAAGTGAGTGAGTATATTCAGTCACTCAAAAAGAAGGCCGAGATCACGATTAACCAGAAGTAACACCCCGATAAAACGGAGCCCCCTCCAATACCGCTCAATTATGAGAATGGCGTTGCGGGCGATAGCGAAGCCATCCCGGTTTCGTTGTCTGGTGTCAGCCTCTCTGCTGGCGTCCCTCGCGATGACACGATTCTTATAAATTGAGAGGAATTGGGAGAGCCGTTTTTCTTAGCGCACCATTCTATTGCCGTTCTCTAATCACCACTCCTGGCAATGAATACGGCAACACCATCTGTCGCTCAATCCGGAGCATTCTCACCCTGTAACATCGCCTCAAAGGCAGCATCTTCCAGCGGCCTGCTGATATAGAAGCCCTGAATGGTGTCGCACTGTTGATCGCGCAGGAATATCAGCTGCTCTTCGGTCTCGACCCCTTCTGCAATAACATTCATGCCCAGGCTATGGGCCATGGCGATGATGGCCCGGGCAATCTCTCCGTTTTCACCATCGCCCTGGATATCCTTGACGAAGGCACGATCAATCTTCAGGGTGTGCAGCGGCATCTGCTGCAGGTAACTAAGGGAGGAGTAACCGGTGCCAAAGTCATCCATTGAGGAGTAAATGCCCTTATCTTTAAACTGCTTCAGGGTGGCGATGCAACGATTGATGTCATCCATGGCGATACTCTCGGTCACTTCCAGATCGAGGCAGGCATTGGGCAGGCCGCTCTCTTTAAGCGCACTATCAACTACCTCGACCAAATCGGGCTGACTGAACTGCCGCCCCGACAAATTGACACCGACCCGCAGGTTGAGACCAAATTTCCTGTTCCACTCCTGAGTTTGCCGACAGGCCGTTCGCAGTACCCACTCTCCGATAGGTACGATCAGACCACTATCTTCAGCAACCGGGATGAAATCCAGTGGCGAAACCATGCCCCTGTCGGGATGGTTCCATCGAATGAGTGCCTCCATGCTGACAACACGACGGCTCGTGGCATCGACTTGCGGCTGGTAGTATAGCTGGAACTCTTCGCGCTCCTGCGCCTTGCGTAATTCGCCCTCTATCTGCAGGCGCTGTTGTGCCATGACATTCATATCGGCGGTAAAGTATTGAATATGCTGACCGCCCTCCTCCTTGGCGCGGAACATCGCGGTATCCGCAGCCTTGAGCAATGCCTCGGCATCGTTTCCGTCGTGTGGGTAGAGGGCGATCCCGGTACTAGCGGTAGTGAAGAACTCCTGCCCCTGAATAGTCACCGGTTCAGCCATTTGTGCCATTAATGAGGCAGCATAGGAGGCAACATCCGCACCCGGCTCCAGCCCTTCAAGTAGTATGGCAAACACATCGGCACCAAAGCGGGCAATACTGACCCCCTCCTCGACCTGGCTTTTAAGGCGATTGGCCATTTCCTGTAGAAGAGAGTCCCCTCCTACGTGTCCCATGGTGTCATTGACGACCTTAAAACGATCCAGCCCCACAAACAGTAGCGCCAACTGCATATGCTGCTGATGAGCCAGGGAGATGGCATGGGAAACATGATCGGTAAACAGGCGACGATTCGGCAGATCGGTAAGGCTGTCATAGAAGGCCTGATACTCGATCAGCTCTTCTGCGGCCTTACGTTCAGTAATGTCCTGAATAGTACCAAGCAGGGTCTTAGGCTCACCATCATCACCCACGACAACCTGTCCCTGCTGATGAACCGATATCTCAAGCCCGTCAGGGCGACAAATACGGTGTTCCACCTCATAGGGCTGCAGGGTGTGTATCGCCTTTGCAAGCGCTTCCTGTACTGACTTACGGTCATCCTCATGTACCATGCCCATAAAGACATCCATGGAGTCGACCTGTGAGCCGGACTCCATACCCAGCACCCAGAACAATTCGTTAGAACAGTGAACATGATTGGTACCGAGATCGAACTCCCAGTAGCCCAGCTTGGCGATACGTTGCGCCTGAGAAAGACGTTGCTGGTTACGATGCAGATCAATACCCATCTCGCGGGTACGCAGGGCATAGCGAACCCGCTGAGTCAGCAGTGTCCAGTTGAGGGGTTTGGTAATAAAGTCTGTGGCACCTGACTCAAAGGCCTGATCGATTGACTCCATGTCGTTAAGACCTGTCAGCATCAATACCGGCAGACTCTGATGGTCATGACTCTTGCGCAGCTCACGACAGGCGGTGTAACCGTCCATCTCCGGCATCAAGACATCCATCAGTACCATGGCCGGGCGATGCAGTGCGAGCGCCTCCAGAGCCTCAAGACCATTCTGTGCCTCGACCACCAGATAGCCGGCTTTTTTCAGCACCTTGCTGATGGTCATGCGAGTTACGCGATCATCATCGACGACCAGTAGCGCCTCTTCTGTATTGATAGCGTGAGTTTCACCCATGGGGGGCTTATTCAGTCATAAAGCCAGCAAGGGCAAGTTTGGCCTTCTCAAATTCAGCCTCAATCGTCGCGAGTGATGCCGCTGCATCGGCCACCACGCCCTCTTTAGCCTCCTGCTCCAATGCAGCACAAAGCTGGTAGACACCATGAACGCCCAGGTTGCCACTGCTCCCCTTCAGGGTGTGGGCAATAGAGTCGATGGCGACAACATCATTCGCCGCCACCGCCTCACGTAACTGTGCCAGCTGGTTAGGGGTGTCATCAAGATACTCTTCAAGCAACTCATCCAGCCCCTCTTCGAGTAACTCTTTAAGTTCATTCAGTGTTGTCAGATTGAGGGTATTATCACTGTCACTCATTGCCAGTCCTTTTTATCTATCTAAGAGTTAAGCCGCAACAGCGCCTCAATAGGAATTGTGGTGCCGTGTTGGGGCTTTGTGCCCTTGGTTAAAGGTTATATTGTAACTTTATATACTATTTCAAGTTTGAGAACGGAAATTTATAGATTATTTCAGAACAAATTCACGGGATGCCGGAATTTTCTTCCTGAAATAAAAAAAAGCCGCTGAAAATCAACGACTTAAGTGCCCAGGACGGGACTACTAATTTTATATTCAGCTATATTTAAGTATGTCGTTATATTGCTTTAAATCAATGAGTAGTGATGTTGTTGTGGCACTTTGAATAAATTCAAATGTAATAAAATAACTAAAAAGTTTCAGTAAAAGTTTCAGTAATTGTATCTTTGTTTGTATAGATAAAGATACAAAATGAGTATTACTTTTAATCTTGAACTGAATAATCGACCATCCAAGAACAAAACTTATGTTGTTCTTTTACGAATAACACAGGATAAAAAGC
>JBFFJV010000194.1:0-5453 GCA_041555695.1 Thiohalomonadaceae bacterium
GGTCGATTTCAACAAGGCCCCGGTACAGCTGCTGTTTCGCGATGGCGAGGGCTGCACCTTTATGGATAGTGAGAGTTACGAGCAGTTCGTGGTGCCGGATGAAAGCCTGGCGGAAGAGCTCCCCTTCATCAGCGAGGGGCTGGAGGGGATGACGGCGCTGATCGCCGATGGTGTGCTGTTAGGGATCAACCTTCCGGTCACGGTGAACCTGGAGATTGTCGAGTGTTCGCCCGGCATTAAGGGGGCCTCGGCCTCGGCGCGTACCAAACCGGCGACACTGAGTACCGGGCCGGTGGTACAGGTGCCGGAGTACCTGTCGCAGGGTGAGGTGATAAAGGTCAATACGGAGACCGGTGACTATATGTCGAAGGCGTGACTGGTCGCGCCGGCGGGGGAGGGCTACGAAATTAGCTTCTCCCCGCGAGTGACAAGATAAAACAGCCCCCAAATACCAAAGATGATAAACAGAGCAATAAATATCCAGTACTCGACTCCCGGCTCAAGCTGATAGCCGGGGGTTCCCTCTAGAAATTGCAGCATAAATGCAATGGTGGTGGCCCAGTAGGCCGATATTCCCATTGCCGCAGCGCTGAGCAATAGTGACCACGCTCTTCTTAAAATAAGGCCGATGATCGAAGCGGCGATTAACGGGATATAAATCACCGTATCACCCGCGCCGAAGGCCCGGTTTACTGCAACACCATAGGCACCGACCTGCCGTTGACTCTCTTGCAGCCCCAGCGAAACGGCAAGGTCATAGTCGATAATCGCCATCGTCTGGCCCATCAGTAGCAACAGCAACGAAATAGACAGGAATCCCGTTATCAGCCAAAAGGCAAAGGGGCGTTGCGTGTGGCGCATCTTATTTCTCCGTGGCGGTTTATCTCTCAGCGAACGGGCTCCCTCCACCAATAATGCTAGCCGGGAGGGGGATGACTGCTATCAGTATAGTCAGGCCGTTTTTTCTAATTTAGTCTGAGGAATATTTTAAGTGGCCCTGAACGGTGGTGTTCCATGAGTCATCCGGTAACACTCAGGTTAAGTTGGCGTGTCTCTGTATGGCTGAAAACCGTCTACGCCGTTAGTGATGATCGCGGCTCACCCTTTAGGGGTACACACTTTAACACCCTGTAATATATAGATTAATCTCAGGCGGCTGTTAAGTGGGATGTGAAAAATTGATTTAGGTCAATGCTCTACTGCTGGCAGCTTGCATACTTCACCTCTCTACCTTTTTTCAAGGGAATGATGTGTGATGAGCGACCTGAATCTTTTCCCGTTATCTGCCCGTGCGGCAGGGCAAGCTGCCACACTCACCTCTCAGGAGGTGGCCTGTGATCATTGCGGTATGTTCGGCATGTGCGAGGAGGCGGGGCTCTCCCGCGAGCCGCAACTGCTGGAGCAGGTGGTAAGCCGGCGCACCGCCCTGGCCCGCCATGACGAACTGTTTCATGCCAACGACTCTTTTCAACACATCTATGCGGTAAAGTCTGGTGCTCTTGCTGCGGTCGGTGAGGATGGTAAGGGCCAGCGCAAGGTGTTCAGTTTCTATTTTCCCGGTGACATGCTGGGCCTGGATGCGATCGACAGCGGGTATTACGACAGCACAGTGGTGGCGCTGGAGAAGAGCAGTGTCTGCAAGCTCGATTATGCGAATGTCGCGCTACTGGGTGAGCATCAATCCAGTTTTTATCATCAGCTGATCTATGCAATGAGCAACCGGCTGCGACTTGAACGCTGGACCTCTCTATTGCTCGGTACACAATCTACCGAACAGCGACTGGCAGTGTTTATGCTCTATCTTGCCTCACACCTCAAGGCGCACGGACTAGCCCATGTGGAGTTTCGTCTGCCAATGACACGGAGCGATATTGCTGATTATCTCGGCATGGCGATGGAGACGGTAAGCCGCGCATTCACGTCTTTACAGAAGAGGGGGGTACTGGTGGTGCAGGGGCGTAACACCCGCATCAGTGATTTGGAGGGGCTGCTTGCCGTAACCGGCCTGGAGTACCCCTCTGTGAGTGTCTGAGCGGTGCCTTAGTCTTTAGCCTTCGGCCACGTAGTCGTCGGTGTCGTTGCCCTGAAGTACCTTTTTGTCCTCTACCTCCATCTTCAGGTAGGTCTGGCGGTTCTCCTCGTTCTCAAAGTAGATCTCAATTCCGTTGTCGCCGTCACCTTCAAATACGCAGGGGTGTTGCTCGGGGTTGGGGACGTCGTGCAGTGTGATCGGGTCGGTAGTTGTACGGATAATCATGCTGACTCTCCTGTGGTGATGAATGGGACTACACCCTAGGAATAGCTATCCATAGTGTTTTTGTCAAGATTTGCGGTAATGCCTGCTGTGACCGAAGATTGCGGGCTTGGAGCTGCTGCGGTTTTTGCTATGATGCAGTAGAGCGGATAACCAAAAGCAATATTGCCCTGATCCATCGTACGGAATCTATCGATGAGAAATCCAAGGTTCACCCTGAAGGCCTATACCGCAGCGCTAATCACACTGCTTGCCGGTGTCGTACTGAGCCTGGAGCTGGCTGACTGGAACTGGTTCTCGCGCTGCGGCTCGCTGGTGGTGGTGAACGGCATTATCCTCACCTCACACCAAATCATCGAGCACATGCAGCATCTGGGGCGTCAGCAGCGTCGCGATTCGATGGTTAATCGCGACTGGGCCTCAGAGGAAAAACAGCACTTTCTGCATGACGACCACGAGCTGCGCTGGCGCAGTGAGAAGTACGGCCTCTATATGCTGATCGTCGGTACCCTGGTGTGGGGCTTTGGTGATCTGATTAATCGGTTATGAGCTTTGCAGCTCAGGTCTACTCAAACAGCAGCTTATCGAAGACCTCGCCCAGGTCTGGATTCTCCATCAGTTCATAGGCGATAAGGTAGGAGGCGGCACTCCACACCTGATAGAAGTTGGCCCGCCTGCCAATCAGGCTACCCAGACGTCCGTCGTAATATTCCGGCCACTGATCCTCTAATAGCTGTTTGCCACTGTCGACAAAGGCGCGCTCGGCCAGATCGAAACGGCCGGTGCGTCGCGCGGCCGCCACGAAGGACCACAGTAGTGATGGCCAGTTGCCGCCGTTGTGGTAGGACCAGGCAGCGTTTTTCGGGTCGCTACCGGTCATGTACACCCACTCATGCCCTCTCACGGCCGGGTAGCAGATCTTCAGTGGCATATCACCGATCAGCTCGTTCCAGTGCAGGTTGTAAAGGCGCATGATGGACTGTGCCTCCTCCTGGGGGGCGAGGCCAAACAGTATCGATAGCAGGTTACCCAGGGAGAAGAAGCGAAAATCGATACGGCTGGGACCGACGTTGCCGACCAGATAACCGCAACCCGGTTTCAGCCAGCCGTCGATCCAGTCAGGAATGCTCTCGGGATAGACGTTAAGCACATTCTGGATATCGAGCCCGAACTCCTCGGAGTGGAAGCGGTGAATATCGTTTAGGCGCTCGCGCCCCATCCAGTAATAGATGCGCACATAGGAGCGCAGGGCATTGCTGCGAATCGTGACCATCTCGCGTAGCGCCTCATTCCCCTGATTGGCCAATAGCAGCTCTTTTGCACTAAGCAGCATGCCGTAGAACAGTGCCTGGATCTCCAGCGGGTGACCATCGACCCCCATACGCCGGTCGATCATAAAGGAGCCGTCGGGCACCAGCATGGTCGGGGCGGTCTCGAAGCTCTCCTTGAGGTAGAGGTTGAGGGCCTGACGAATACACTCCTGGATCTCCGGCTGCTCAGCAAAGTGCTTATCGTCAGAGATACGGCAGTAGGCGCGCAGCAGAAAAAGCCACCACATGGTTGAGTCGACCGGGGCGACACGGCCGATGGCCATCTCACCGAAGTCGGCATCCAGCTGCTCATCTCCATCATTTGTCACAACGCGAAAACTGGCCGGCATCAGCCCGGTGGCGCGGCTATGCCCCGGCATGACCGGCTGCTGGCTGCGTAACGCCATCACCGTGGTAAGGAAGTTGCGCACGATGGTGTAGTCACCGCGCATAAGGTAGACGATGGCGGAGGGGACGAAGTCGCGTACGAAGCACTGCTCGTAGTTCGGGGCGGCAGGGTTGGGGTCGCAGGCCGCACTGGTACCAATCGGTTGCCCCTTATAATAGAGGACCGATTTTTCGAGTAATTCAAGCGCAGAGTCAAAGGGCATATGTTGAATATAGCCGTCGAGAGCGAAATGATGAAGTTAGTGACGGGGATTATTGGCTCTCTACGCAGGAGGGTGCTCCTGCAGTAAGGGGCAGGGCGATGGTTGTCGGCTATCAGTGAGTTGGCTAGGCAGAGGTTTTTGCTATGATGCGAGGCCATCTTCGGCTTTGGTGAATAGATTAATCTGTGATGAGTTTTTCCGACGACAGTGCATTGCGCCACTACCTGGTAGTGACCGGTTCCTACTGGGCCTTTACCCTCACTGATGGGGCTCTGCGCATGCTGGTGGTGCTCTACTTTCATCAGCTCGGGTATGCGCCGCTCGATATCGCGCTGCTGTTTCTGTTCTATGAATTCTTCGGCATCGTCACCAACCTGCTGGGAGGCTGGATCGGCGCACGCCTCGGCCTGAATCTCACCATGCATCTTGGCATCGGCCTGCAGATCGTGGCGCTGGCGATGTTAACGGTCGACCCCGGCGGGCTCAGCGTAGGCTATGTGATGGCGGCGCAGGCACTCTCCGGTATCGCCAAAGACCTCAACAAGATGAGTGCCAAGTCGAGCGTCAAGATGATGGTGGTGGACCAGAAGGGGAGCCTGTTCCGTTGGGTGGCCGTGCTGACCGGGTCGAAAAATGCGCTCAAGGGTGTTGGCTTTTTTCTCGGTGGCCTGCTGCTCTCGCTGCTCGGTTTTCAGAGTGCCCTGTGGCTGATGGCAGCGATGCTGGGCGTAGTGCTGCTGCTCAGCTACGGGATGCTGCCAGCGCAGATGGGTAAGGCAAAACGCAAACCGAAGTTTACGCAAATCCTCTCCCGCTCCCGTGACATCAACCACCTCTCGGCAGCACGCTTTTTTCTCTTCGGTGCACGCGATGTCTGGTTTGTCGTCGGTCTGCCGGTATTCTTCAGTTCGGTTCTGGGATGGAGTCACACCGCCGTGGGCAGCTTTCTTGCGCTGTGGGTGATCGGTTACGGCGTGGTGCAGTCGCTGGCGCCGCAATTGATTCGTCGTACCCACCATGGCGAAGGCCCGGACGGTAACAGCGCCACACTGTGGGTAGCACTGCTGACCTTAAGCTCGGCGGCAATTGCGCTGGCCTTACACCTTGGCCTGGATGCGAGCAGTACGCTCATTATCGGTCTTGCCCTGTTCGGTATCCTGTTTGCCATTAATTCGGCGATCCACTCCTACCTGGTGCTGCACTACTCCGAACACGAAGATGTGGCGGGCAATGTCGGTTTTTACTACATGGCCAATGCCGCCGGCAGGTTGAGCGGTA
>JBFFJV010000195.1:0-5424 GCA_041555695.1 Thiohalomonadaceae bacterium
AGCTGACCACAAGAGAGGTTTGTTGTGGTGATGCCCAAGTCGTTCTCCACCTCAAGCAGCCTTCCAGTCGACACCGTCCATCTACGATGGTGTGATGCATATCTCTGAAAGTTGACACAATAACAATATGGTTAATACTACAGTAAGTAGTATAGGAAATTATTATAAATATATGAGTCTCACGGTGGACAACATGGATTTTTCTAAATTTTTATATATCGCTCTTCTAATTCTATTCCTTGGCGCCTGTTCCGGTGGTGGTGGCAGCGGTGGTAATGGAACGACCAACAATGCCCCAAGCATTACCAGTTCACCCACGGCCACGGTGGAAGAGAACACGACCGCCGTTGTGACCGTCACCGCCACTGATCCGGATGGCGATACCCTTAGCTACAGCCTTAGCGGTGGCGCAGATCAGTCCGCATTCAGCATCAATGCCACAACTGGTGCGCTGAGCTTTACCACTGCACCCGACTATGAGGCATATGCCGATAGCAACAGTGATAATGTCTATGAGGTGCAGGTCAGTGTTAGCGATGCTAGCACAAGCTCGACACAGGACATTACGGTGACACTCACTAACCTGGTTGTTGCTGTCAATTCTGAATACTTCACGCATCTGCCTTTGGATGGCACTTGGTCCTGGTGTAATAATCACGATCCTGGACAAGATTCACTCAATAGGCACTTTTTCACTGATAACCAATTGGTGATAGAGTCTTATGTGTTTGAGTCAACAGATGGGAGTTGTACAGGCCAAGCGATGGTTACATCGCACTGGAAGGCCTTGGTAACTACTCTGGATAACATGGTTACGTCCGGCTGGGTAGATAGCAGTGGTACCGCAGCGACAGCACCCGCAAACCAGGCGGGTACAGGTAACTTAGAACCTAACCCTACTGTTACAAAGTTGAGCATAGCAATGGGGCTGACCACGCCTCCTGGCCCAAGCGGTGATCAGAAGTACTTCTACTACGTGGATGATACAGGTAATACCCATCTCTCAAATCGCCTCTACAGGCCTGGGGGCTCTGATGCTAACCTCGATGGCTATCTCGACTACGTAAGCATTGAAGAACCACTGGGTAGGGAAGATGGAACAATCACACCACTTGCCACTACGATCAATGCTGATTCCGGAACGATGCAACTATTGGATGGGGTATGGAGTTCACCCTGCCGCAACACAGGTGCTAGTGACTACATGGAGCAACATGTCATTGCTGGAGGAACATTTAAACTGCAGCATGTTTTCTATTCAACCACCGACACTTCATGCACAGGCAGCGGCTCAGTTGCTGTTGATGCTGAAGGCACTGTAACCGCGCTGGATAATTTTGTTACAGCAGGTTGGCACGATGATACAAATCCGTCAATAGCACCAACTCCTCAGTCTGGAAGTGGTTCTCTGGCTAACTACCCTACAGTCACAAAATTGATTATTGACATACCGTCAGGTTCTTATGCAGGCTCAAATCCATATTTCTATTATATGGATGATACTTCTGTTACTTGGTGTATATATCGTCCCGCGGGCCCTGATGGAGATTCCGATGGATATGATGATTATGTAGCCAATTATGAACCGCTATGTAAAATAAGTACAACTTAGTCTTCCGATACTAAAAAGGCCAGTAATGCTCGTATTGTTGGCCTTTTCTTTTTCTATCAAATCTGCGGATAATATCCTTACATCTCGCTATTTTAGTCCGATATTGAGTCAGCTTCGGACTGCATGGACCCATGAATCTAATGTCGCTTTTGGTCGCTTAGGAGGCTTAACCAGGTAAGGAGGCAAAGGAAATCAGAGGTTTGGGCAGGAGACGGCCATGAGCGGAAGTTCGGAGTACATGTGGAGAAAGGCAGCAAACAAGGTAATAGAGGACATTCTTATCCATGTTACTACAGCTCGGTGGAGTGTCAGATCTGGTCGTGACTAATACAAATTACACCATATAATCAGCACTCTGTTTTATTGATTGCGGAGCATCCCTTTCCCACATGCAATTACTGCTCTTTTTTTATCTGTTAGCGGAGCTTTCTAATTGTAGCCTGACGTCGGGTAGCCATTTCGTATTCTGGTTGTACCGCATTCCTGCCAAGATATCCTCGTTGCCACTTGCGAGTAGAGTTCGTTGCTGTGCTTCGGTGAGCGGGAGCAGTTCTGCCGCGGTGCGGACAAAACCGATATTATCCTCCTTTAGCCAGCGCTCCATCGCTTCACCGCACACCTCTACCAAGTACTTTTTGCCCATCAAGTGCCAGACCATTTCTTCGCTGGGTCGATGCAGAAGTACCTCTGCCACATCTAGTCCGATTCCTTCTCTATATGCAACTGCTTCGCGTACTTTTCTAGAATTATCAGCCGCTAATCTTAGCAACTCGTCCGGCGAGGTGCAGTGATGGGCTCCCGCTCGACGCACTTTCTCGTCCGGGTGGCGACAGAGCCATGCGTTGAGCCGAGGCTCGGACAATAAATGCGGGTTGAAATCGCGCGAGTTGATAAGGGCTGGGTTATGCGTCAACAGTTCCTGGAGCACCTCCGGATGCGGGGTATGCCTAGCCAAGGTTGATACCACCCGCTGTATGCTATCGGCCATCAATCGTTGGCTAACAGCAAGGTCGATGCGTACGTTACTGGCCAGTGCGTCACGAACCTTTGTTTCTTCATGTAGCGCCAAGCGTTGATGGATGGCGGGATTGCCACTGTATCTTGCTAGTGCCTGCAAAACGTCGGCATCTTTGTCCTCGTAGAAAGGCTCAAGCAACGACTCGTCTCCGTCGATGACGGCCCTGTCTTGCTTGCGGTCAACTGTTGCAGTCGGCCAAAAGCTTTTGACCAGTGCAGTACGTCGTACCTTTGCTGACTCGTCTTCAAAGAGGGGCCGTAACTCCTCAGGGAGGATGTGTTTGTTTCCAGCAGCCCCGTCACGCACTAGTGCTGAGGGGTCCTGTAGCAGGGCGAGAACTGTCTCACGGTTCGTGTGTTTGTTGATGGCCACATAAAAACGTACAGATTCATCACGGTCACAGGCTAGGTCAGCCAGGATCACCGGGTCGTGGGCCTGCTTGGCCATCCTCACTCGGTCTCGCTTTTGGCCGCGATTGGCATAGCTGGGTGTGTCTACCGGTTTCTGCTCTGACGCCTTCGATCCGTTACCGGCTGCAGTCTTGTAGTTGTTGTTTTGCACCGCCGCGGCGGCCACGGAGGGGGCTTTGTCGACGGCAAGGGTAGAAAGTACCGGGGCCATTGCGCTCTTGTTCTTGGCAATCAGCTCGCGAACCGGCAACTTTGCATCTCGTGCTAGGATCTCCTGCATGAACTGGGTGGTCCTCTCATCCTGGGCAAGCCGCTTGCGGCTGTGAATGTCGTCCACGAAGACCAGCGGTAGGAGCAGGGCTGGTCGGGCCGTCAAGCTTGTTATTGCTTTGCGTCGGCGGGCTATATCATCAGAGGTCAGGAAGTAGTTTGCCACATGACCAGGTGCATTGCCGTTGGCGAGCCAATCCTCCACCTTCCATTCCGCATAGGGTTCGGGTGTGATTGCGTTAGGGTTCTCCAGCAGCTTGAGCGTGACCACCGGATTCTGTGCCAGTGAATCAAACAGGTAGCAGGCATAGTGGCCCCACAGGTGCTGCGGACACTTGGGGTGGCGGCTAACCATTTTATGTATGTGTAGCCAGCGGTGATTCCTGCCCCGTTGCAAGCTTTCGAGCTTGTTGGAGTTGGTTTCGGGATCGAGGAGTGCTTTGAGGTTCTCATGCCAGCTATTTCGGATCTTTCCTTTGTTAACCACCATCCCCTCCGAGAGGTGCTGCCAGACTGCGACCGAGTCGGTCGTATCTGCTAGCATCCGCCCCAGTGGTTCGTCGGCCATGTCAGCCAGAGAGATTTGCAGTGCCTCGCTGAGGTCGCTATTTGATGCAAGGGCCTGAAGTATTCGAGGCTCACCGGCAGCCAGTAGCGTTTCCAGTGATGCTTGCGGGGTATTGGGATTCATTGCGGCCGACTCTCGTACCATCAAGTCTGGGTCGGCGGCCAATTCACCCAGCAGGGTGGGAGCGGTATTACGGTGCAGTGCGCAACCCGCTCTAAGGTAAGGGGGCTCCATTGCGGCTATTTCACTCAGACGCTCCGCAGCCGTCTCTTCGCTACCGAGCAGGGCAATGAGATCACCTGTTTTGAGTTTGGAGAGCTTGCCCAAGTGCGGGGTGGGCTGAGCTGCTTTTGAGATGTGTATCTGGTGGCGTGCCTCCTCCGGGCAGGCGGGGTTGGCGAGCAGTGCCTCGCGCACCGATTCTTCTGAGTCGCCAGCCATGCTAAGCAGGGTATCTGGCGCTAGATTCTCATTTGCAGCCAGGGCCGCTCGAACTGTTTTGGCACTGTCGCTGGCAAGGGCTTCCAGGATAGGGGCTGGTATACAGGCGCGGGAGGCGATCACCTTGCGTAACGGTGCCGACTTCTCCTTCATGAAACGCTCCAGTACAAAGTCATACATTGGCTCTATAGCGGCCATCGTACGCTTGCCTGCATTGCTGCCATGCTTCATCCAATAAAGGACTGACACCAGAAATGGGCGCTCATCGTTGATTATCATCCTTGCGTTGGGACTGCGCCTCGAGCCATCCGGGCCATGAAGTTGCCAATATTTACTTGCTTTCGCCCTCTCCAGGGCGGGATTGTGCGCAACCTCTTCAGGAAGGAACTTATAGAAATAGAGCATTAAGCTGTCGGGACAACTGGGGTGGCGTGCGGCCAGACGTGCCACCTCCAGAGAGTAGAAGTACTTCAACACACAATGGTGAACCCGTCGCTCCTCTGCTTCTGGTGAGGCCTCGGCAAGAAAGGCAATTGCCTCGGCCAGCGTCTCGGGCCCTTCAAGCTCTGCGCTTAGTGGACTATAGATGGCCTCGAAATCGGCAAAGAGAGATGAGTCGAAACTATTAATATCTAGACCCACGATTGTTCCACTGCCCATACAAGATGTCTCCTTTAGGGGTATTCTTCTATCAATTTCGCCTTGGTTTTACACATTCACCGGTATGTGATAGCGACAAAATATTTCCATTTATAGCGTGTATGCTTACCTATTCTGACGCTCTTTGTGATAGTACCTTAGCGCTTCACGCACCTCACGGTGTGTATCCTTCTCCAGGGCGGCTAGCACATCGGTTGCCAGTTTTATCCGCGAGTTATATAGGAGACAAGTGCGGGCCGTCACGTCCGTCATTTTCAGCAATGAGTGTTGCTGTTGTTCATTCAGTGGTATTGCCCATATCATTTTTTCGATGCATCGTGAATCTACTTTTTCTCCGTCTAGCCAGCGATCAAGTGCAGCTGCGCATATAGGCCAAAGCGCTTCCTGTCGTGTCAGTGTCTCGACGATGTCGGGACTGGGGTTTAACAACAATATCTCAGCTGCC
>JBFFJV010000196.1:0-5402 GCA_041555695.1 Thiohalomonadaceae bacterium
CCCGTAGCCACCACGCAGCCATACCGGCAGAGTGGCCTGCCCCAGCACTCGCTGCAACAGTACGAAGCTGCACTCCTCACCAACCAGGCCGCCCGCCTCGTGCCCCTTGGCCCACCAGCCGTCGCAGCGTGACTCCAGCTCAGGGTACTCGGCTTGCCAACGGCGCAGCTCCAGTAACACCCTCCCCCCGGCCTTACGAAAGGCCTGAACGGGACGGCGGCGCAAAATCTTACCGGCCTCATCCGCCGCCAGCACCAGCCAGCTCAAACCTTGCTCGTGCCATTCGGGCAGGCGCTTCAGCAGCTCATCATACTCAGCGCCCAGTTTAATCCCGAACTCACCGTTCCCCCTGGCAGCTAACTGCTCAAGGGCTCCCTCAATTACCGATGCGTTGGCACCAAGCTCTGCATTGAACAGGCCCACGGCACCGGCCCGACAGGCGGCCACAGCCAACGCGGGGTTAGCTTCGGTGGCCGGGGTGAGAACAAAATTAAGGGGCTGCGGATGGAACATAAAGTTCGATCAACTCTTCTTTTTAGCTACTTTTTTCTTTACCACCCGCTTGGCCGGGGACTTCTTTACCGCTTTGGTTGCCGTCGGTTTTTTACTCACAACTTTCTTTTTCGGTGCCGCCTTTTTCACTGCGCTCTTTTTCACCGAGGAGGTCTTCACTACCTTCTTTTTACTGCTCGCCTTCTTCTTCGCTGCCGGCTTGGCACCTGCCGTAACAAATGAAGCGGTACGATCCAGCTCCATTAAAGTCTCTTCCAGGGCAGCCTCCAACCAGTCTGCACGGTTCGAGAGTTGACGGCGATAACGCTCAATCTCTTCCTGAGTACTGGAGGTGCTAATACGCTCCTCCTGCCCCAGGTTCTCCATACCGAAATCGGCCGGGCCCAGGGCATCCCCCAGGGCCTGGCTGCCGAGCCCATCATTTCCCCGATTGCCCTGCTGAGCCAGAAAGCCACTAACCATGTTCTTAACATTAGGGTTCTGCATCAGGTTGCGCAGCATGCCGCCACCCTTACCCTGCTGCTCGCCCGCAGCTTCCTCAGCGGCATTCCACAGCCCCTGCATACCGGTACGATTACCCTCAAAGCCAGGCTGTTGCTTACGCTTCTCTCGTAGCCCCTGAAGCGTGCTCTGATGCGATTTTTCTTTCTTACTGGTCATCTCTGTGTCCCTCACCATCAACGTTCGAGGTAATAACGATTATTCCAAAAACTCACTGAACCAGTCGGCATTCGGTCCCTTACCCGGCTTCTTCTGAGTCTCTTTTTCAACCGGCTTCCCGGCATCCTCTTCGGAGGATTCCTGAACCGGTGCCTTAGAGCCCATCATGCTGGCCATCTGGCGCTGAGTTTCTTCTAATTGGCTGCTCAGGCGCTGTGTAAGACTCATCAGCTCCTCCAGGCTAGGGGTTGCCTCTGCTTCCACCTCCGGCTCTGGCTCCGGCTCACTCTCCACCAGTTCTACCTGTTCATACTCAGCAGCGACCTCGTCAGAACCCTCAGCGATCAGCTCATCAAACACCCCTTCCAGCTCATCACCACCACCTTCTGCCGGTGCCGCAATGCGGGCCTCAATAATCTCAGTAAAACGCTGTAGCTTTGCGGGATTAACACCGGCAACCATTGTCGCGCCCTCTCCCTCACTAGTGAGAAAGGCAACTACCCGCTGTATTCGTTTGCTCTGCTTGCCATCGTCCGTACCTGCGCGATGACGCAGAAATTGCATAACCTGCTTGAGGCGGTCTTCTTTCACCGCGGTTCCCGGGATCACGCGGCCACCAGGTCCGGGTTGTGTGAGAAAACCGTGCAGGCGCTTAAGCATGTCACCACGCCCCTCACCAGCCCCGGCAAACGGACCGCTGCCACCGCCCTGACCACCCTGCCCACGGCGGGCTCCCTTGCGCCCCCGCTTGCCACCTATACCACGGCGACCGGCGGGCATCGCCCCGATCGCGGTACCCGATTCAGCTGAGGAATCATCGCTATTGGTACTCTCGGGGAGGCCTCCGATATCAGCGCCCTGCGGGTGTTTGTTGCGCAGTGCACGCAGGCGCTTACGTCTTGCCTCGGTATTATCATTGCCGCTCATGCAATCCTCCTCGTGTTAGCCGCTGATGCCATCACGCTCAACGGTATCCAAACTTTTTCGCCAGTGCCCGTACCTCGGGCATCAGCGGCTGATCGTCGGGCCGCCAGGAAAGCGGTGCCATCATGTCGTACTCTTTTACCCGGGTGGCTCGTACCTTCGGGTTTTCCAGGAAGTTAATGTCATTCCCCAGACGCGCATTAATCGGGCCGACACAGGCGTAGGGGGAGTCCTCCGGATGCTTCATCGCCTCCAGCTCCGCCTTACCTGCCTTCACCCCTAACCAGCGGCACACCTTGCGCAGGCTCTTATCCATATCGGTAAGGAAATCCTCACCACGCAGACGCAACTGGTTCTCTTTAGGGACCTGCTGCAGGAAGTTATGGATCTGAACATGGGAGTCATGCCACATGATCTGCGGGTCGACAATCGGCTTTTCACCACTGTGGTCAACAGAATCAACCATCATCAGTACCAGCTTACCGCCGGTGGCATTCAGCACAGACTCGCCCTGACCGACGGGGTGGCGCAACAGGTGGATAAAGCGCGCATCCGGGAAGGTCTCCAGCAGCCGCTCAAGATAGATCGGCTTGCCTAAATAACCGGGACTCTTTTCTACCGGAATAAGCGGGCCAATCTTTTCACACAGCTCGCGAAAGACCTCACCGGTCCCCTGCTCACTGCGGTGCGAAATCCAGCGGTAGGCCATGGCAATGGAGTCGATATTCTGCTCACCACCGTAGAGTTGCGCCACGGTGCGCAAAAGACCATGGCGCATAATCGGCCAGTGGGGGGCCTTATGACTGCCGTCCTCATCGGTTCCGTTCCAGAACTGTTGCATGGTTGCTGCCATGAACAGGTTCAACTCCGGCAGGCCATAGGTCTGCGGGTGCTGGCCGATGAGCGCACTCACCAGAGAGGTAAAAGAACGCGGAGGGGCGAGAATAAAGAGTGGCTGCGGGTGCTGTTCCATAGCTATCAACTTCAGGGTCGAGAACCCTCGACGAAGGGCACCTCGAAGCACTTTTCATGCATGATAGGGCCATGGCCAAAGTAGCCATCTTCACCGAACAGCTCACCGTGATCAGCAGTGATAATGAATGAAGTGTTGACCGGACATTTTTCGTAAAGCCGGCCAATCAGCCCATCCACATACTCCACACACTTTACCTGTTGCGCGTGGAGGCGCTGCATCTCTTCGGCGGAGAAGAATTCACCGTCATCAGGGCGACCCCTGGGTGGCTTTTCGGCATCCATATTCTTAAACACCCCGTGCACCCCGGAGATGTGCGGCAGGTCATCCCCATCCAGCATGTAGGGGTAGTGGGTCTCACCCAGGTTGAAGAAATAGAAGCGCGGCTCATCGTCAGGGAACTCCACTTCATCCACCATACCGGCGAAGTCGTTGTGATTATCCATTAACCGGTAATCATCGAAGTGGCTGCTGATAGAGGTGAACTGGTTGAGTACCGGCATTGAGACACGGGCAATGGTCCTGTAACCATGATCCCCCAGCACCTTGGCCAGCGACAACTCGGGAACAAAGGTCTTAAAGCTCAGTTCTGCCACATCCAGCCGCTGCACCCAGCGTTTGAACTCGCCCTTGTATACCTCGGAAGCGAAAACCTGACGGGGACTATCGTGGGGCACCATTCCCATCAACATGGCGTAGTGCGAGGGCGAGGTCCAGGAGGCGTAGCTATAACGACGCTCCACCTCGCCCAGGCGATCAATATTGGGGGTCTTGGCGCGGACATAGCTGTCGTAGCGACAGCTATCCATAACGATATAGATAAAGTGATTGGCCATGAAGCGTACCTTAAGCGTCAGCTGAGCTGTTACGGCGACGGCGCTCTTCGCGACGGCGACCATCCTCCTCGAAGATCAGATTACTAAGCGAGGGCTGGTAACTCTCAGCCAGCGAGGCCCAGTCACCCTGACCACCGACCAGCTCTTCATCCAGCTCGGCCACGGCCTTATCGGTATCCGGTAGCTTAAGCAGCGCTGCACGGTACTCCTCCACAGCCTCCTTATAGCGATCCTTGCGGCACAGGATGTCCCCCATCAGCTTATGTGACAGCGGTGCGACACGACTATTGCTGGGTAATTGCTGAACATAGTCAGAAGCCTCTTCCAGCTTATCCTGAGCGATCAGAGCCTCAACCAGATGGATATGCGCAGCGGGCATCTTCGGTTTCAGTTCAGAGGCACGACGAAAGGCGGCCTCCGCCTCGGCAAAGGCCTGTTGCTCCAGACAGAGACGGCCCAGCATGAACTGTGCAGAGGCATCATCAGGAGCGGCCACGGCAGCACCGCGCATCGCCTCAAGCGCCTCATCCCCATTACCCTGTTCCTGCTTTAGACGAGCCAGCCTCAACTGCAGGTTGGCATGGCCGGGATTAAACTCCAGTGCCGTCTGTAACTCAGCCACTGCCTCATCGGCATAACCCTGTTCGTGCAGGGCGCGGGCAATCAACATCCGTGGTTGAACCTGCTTCGGGTTATAACGCAATACCCCCCGCAACTGTTCAATCGCATCGTCATAGTGCTTCTGCTGCAGCAGGGTCTGACCCAGGCCGATCATCGCGCGCTGCATCTTAGAGTCGAGATTCAGTGCACCGGCGAAGGCCTCCTGTGCGCTACTTAAATCCTCATTCTCGAGAAAGGCGTAGCCCTCCAGCAGATAGGCTTTCGGCTGCATCGGGTCAAGCTTACGGGCTTTTTCAAAACGGCCCAGCGCTTCATTAATGCGACCGCTACGTAAATACGCCAAGCCAATACCCAGGTGAGCACCAGCAGATTTCGGGTCATGTTCAAGAATGGCCTGAAATTCTTTTATGGCATCATCAAATCTTCCGTCACGGATCAGGTTGCGGCCCGCTTTAATTCGATCACCCGGCCCCAGACGCTTAACTTTCGGCTCCCACTGTCCCATATTTGACACCGCTCTCCTGCCATGTTCTTTACAATTTTGAAAAGAGTCGTATTACAACGTAAAAGCCTTCGCAACGCAAAATTTTCTGGGTAGTTTCCCCTGCGTAGAAATAGCGCGACAAACAGAATTTCTCTACAAAAGCTAAGGGTTCCAAAGATGAAGCTTGATAAAGATGGCCAGCATCAGATGAGCTGCTGCCAGAATAAGAAAAGTGAATCGTAGTTACCGTGGCTGGCCCCTGCGTGATTAGTGCGCTCCGCTAACCATGAAACTATGAACGACCCTCGTCAACCATGCTGAAGATAGAGGCCGCAGAGAGTCAAAATTAAAGCCCGACACTCTCAATTACCCGTTTTTGCCGTTACTCATC
>JBFFJV010000197.1:0-5386 GCA_041555695.1 Thiohalomonadaceae bacterium
CCTATCATCTGGTGCATGAAGAGCGCTGACACCTTTAATCGTATTCCTCCGACTTTCTTGCTCTCGGGCTTGATGGTAGTCAAGTTACACTGACCCCATTGGTCCCAAATAAACCAAGATTTACTCATAATCTTTCGCAAGCACACCATTGAACAGGCTTGCTGCATCTTTAGCTTCAGCAATTCCTTTGCGCACAGCCTCGTTAGTCAAATCAAGAACACGCAGTTTCCCCGCTGCCTCAGCAACCGCTTCAATATGTCGATATACCTTTGAGTGTGTTTCGGCATAAAGGGCAAGGCCTTGAAGCTTGGGTAGTGCATCGGCAAGGTGGTGTCCATGCGGGTCGACGATATCAGCCACAACTTTTCCATCGTCGTTTGTGGCGAAGAAAATGAAATCAGGCCGAACAATTCCGTACTGTTCGGCTGAGAGGTAGGCAATGCCGAGTGACGACTGCCCAGGGTTTTGTGGATTACGGTACCAGAAGCTAGCCCCTTCTCGCTTCATTTCTGTTTTCACGACCTTTTTTTCCCAACTGTTCATCTCTGCGGGGTAGTCGCCACTCTCATTGCAAAGCAGGTGGTTTCTGTAGGTTGGGAATGCTGTTTCAATGTCATTCTCACGCGCCATTGTGGGCTCAAATCTGGCTTCAGGCTTTACCAGATCAATATCCTGCGGCTCAGTGCTCATCTCACGGATCTGCCGATAAGACTCTTGCCGATCATGCGTCAGGCCTTTAATGACACTGCCGTACTTGTCCAGCCACTGCCTGGCTAGTTTACCTGCTGCGGCATCGAACTCCGGTTGTACATCGGTAATCATGCCAAGGGCCGCAACGGCGACACGCGCATCGACAAGTGCCTCCTCAAATTCATCGGAATCTTCCGGGTCAGCATCACGGTAGGCAAGAACATCAACATAGGTTCGAGAAACATCCGGGCTAAATACCCGTGAAGCACGACGATAAGCGTCATCAATCACCGCCATGTCAGCATCTTCCAGAAACTCGTTAAAGCTCTTGGTCTTTCCTTGCATGTCGGCAACAACCGTAGTGCCATCAACCGTCATAACCCCATTGCGCTTCTTTTCTATCTCCTTTTTGTAACGCTCCTGTGCCTCATCCATCACTTTATGCATCTCTGCGTGGGCCAACTTGCCAGCGCCAGGTAAAATCTCATCAGCCGCCAGCTCATGGGCCAGCGCGGTTAGACGCTTTACCGGCTTTGCACTACGCTGCGGTCGAGTCTGCGACGGAAGGCTCTCAAACATATCCCATACTGCTTGCGATGCCTCAGGATTCGGCTTCATCTCCGCCGGGTTGATCAACACGCGCCCGGCAGGTGGCGGCAGGTTGTCGTCACCCTTCAACAGGGCGTCGACCACTTCAACAACCGTCTTGCGATTAAACTTGGGTAACAGACAGTCCACCGAGTTCAGGGGATCATTGCCGGGAATACGGCGGGCCAGCGGAGATCGCACCATGCGTCCCAATAGCTGGGTAATGTGAGTGCGATCAGTCGCTGCACGGAAGGAGACCATCACCTCTGCGCGAGGGCAGTCCCAGCCGGTACTGATGGCATCCTTGGCAATCAATATGCGCACCCATGTTTCGTCCTCAACACGTTCTGGTGAGATGTAGGGTACATCACGATTGCCAAACTGCTGGGTTGTATGGTCACCAAATACATGAGCCACGCTACCACTCGGTAACTCCGGCCATTGCTGGTAAATGGTATCCAGCGCACGGCCAATTTCGTTTGGGTCAGGCTTGTTGGGTACCTGTAACACCATCAAGGGAGTGACGGTATGCCGCTCATCCTGCTGCTTCGCATACTCGGCCCAGGAATCGGTAGCTTGTTTTAATTTGTCGGTAGCACGGCGCACCAGTACCGTATCAAAATCACCGACGTCATCGGGAATGTCGAGAATGATGGTGTCCTTGATGAGTCCTGACTCCTGCACTTTATCCGAGTCAACGACTACATCGGGCAGCGTAATGCGTTTTAATGCTCCCTCCATTGCCGTCTTGAAACGCTCTACCGTGGCTGAAATTCCCCACACCACTGGAATTCCTGGCACACCACCGGCACCATTAATAAGCCGCTGTACGATAGTGCTCTTGGCACTCTCCTTTGCCTTGCTGGGTTTGCCCATGCCGCGGTGCGCTTCATCCAGTACGAGATAGAGGGTTAAATCCGGGTCTTCGATGGTGTTTCTCACCGTGTCCCAGATTGTGTACGCATGAAGATCCGGTCGAGTCTCCGGGAACAGGTCGCCATCAACGTCACCCTCAAAACCGCGTACCAGAAGACTGTTTTTGCTAAGTTTTTGTGTGTTGAGGAAGTAGATCTTCCCCGCCTCAAATTTGGCGCGGTTAAAGGTATTTTCCACCACCACCATATCGGTATGGCGAATGCGATCAGAGGCCTCCATCAGACGGAAGCGGGTCTGCTCATTCAGTGCCGGGTCGTCACTAAACCAGATCACCACCGCGCCGGGGTCAGCATCAAACTCATAGTCGTCATCACCGTGAAACAGGGCCTCAAAGGCCGATGCGGCCATAACGGTTTTACCCGCGCCGGTAACGGCAGTTAAGGAAAATGCACTTTTGTAAGCCCCACTCTGCCAGTCACTACGGGCCTTCTTTAAATTATCCAGGGCGTCACGTACCGCGTCCGTCTGATAATCTTTTAGCGTGAACTTCATCCCTTATTCCCCGTTGGCAAAACTGAAATTGGTTAAGTAAGACTCATAGAGGCGCACAGGCTCTACATGGTCATTCAGGCGGCGCGCAATGGCCTGGAATCGGCGGTCGTCGTCGGTAACGATATAGGCCACGCGCAAATCTTTAGCTTTGTTGGTCGCCTTGCAGAAGGGCGTAGCGGCATCCACATCCACAAGCAGACCGTAGGCATCCACCACCTCCCAACCGGCATCGGGCAGTTTATCGATGCGGCTACCCCGACTGCCCGCACGTAGCCACAACAACGGCGCGATACGCGCAAAGGCACGGTTGTGATTAACAGAGACAGGGGTTTCGTAAGTTAAAGTGAAGAACTCCGCATTCTCCTCAAAACCCTCGACCATCGGGAATTCGTCAGTGAATTTGTAGTCGCCCTTAATCGGCTCGCCTTCGGGTGTTTTGCCGGTAATGGCCGCCTTAACTCTCGGCTTGGTGATGTAGTCACAGATGCCGTGCTGTTCCCATTCGGGATCACCGGGCCGCAGACCCTCTTTAGTCAGAGACTTCTGTTCATCGGCGGCGACTTCGTTGTTGGTGACGGAGATGCATTGGCGGTTTCCACCATCCTGGCGGTTTAGGCGCATGACTGCATGGGCAGTGGTTCCGGAGCCGGAGAAGAAGTCGAGGATGGTGGCTTCTGGTTTATCCATAACGAACAAACGAAGCACATCTTCCACGGCGAACAATGATTTTGGATAAGGAAACCGGCGCTCCGGTATGAGTGATTTTAGAACTCCAGTTCCACCATGCTCTGCACTATGTGATGTAAAATCCCATTGGGTGGTTATAGTCTTAGTACTAGCGTTAACATATTTGGCGACTACAGTATCATCACTACGCTTATTTTCTATTATCGCTATGCCGTTTTCGATTTCCTTGCGAGCCTTATTAGGCAAATGCTGAATAATATAAGCCTGTGGCTCATTTTTTTCCCCATTCGCACGTATATAACCTTTTGACCACCAGAGATCGAAAGCGGTATCGGAATATTCCCAATTCATTTCAGTACCATCTTTCCTTACTGGAAAAACTGGCACGGTACCTTCTGGCGAGTCAACCGATTCACGTGAAATGTCCGGTGGTAGAGGTGTGCCTCTTCCGACGATTGCACCAGTCGAGTTATCTACAAAAATTGCGTAAAATTGATTAGGGCCGCATGCTCCTTTTCCCTTTCTTCCCCTGATTGATGCAAGATTACGACGACGCATAGTCTCCCATGACACCTCCTTTCCTAGTGTGCTTTCATCAGGTCTGCCACCAACTTTCGATGAGCCAAACCTAACAAAAAAGAGATACTCGTTTGTCCGAGCAAAATCACCTGTTCTGCCGGTACCTTTAGGATTGATAACGGATGATACCATTGCAACGCTAGCGTCTTCGAATGTCTGTTCCAACAACAGCCCTAACCTCAAATACTCCTTCTCATCAATAGTAACAATCAATACCGAATCAGCTGGGTTCAGCAGCTCCTTCGCTACCAGCAGTCTTCTCTCAATAAAAGCCAGCCACTTACTGTGCCGATAGAGATCTTCAGCCTCTACATAGTCGTTATTGTATTTCCAGTCCTTAGCCCCGGTGTTATACGGCGGATCAATATAAATCGCATCCACCTTGCCCCGATGGGTATAAGTCAGGGCCTTCAGAACATGGTAGTTCTCGCCATTGATTACAGAGTGGAAGGGTTTGTCACCGCCACGCTTCACCATGCCGGTGCTGATCAGCCCCGGATAGAGGGTGTCGCGGAACTCGGCCACGACCACCAGGTCATCCACGGCAACGGTCTGTGTCTCTGCCTCCATGGCACCCAGCAGCTCCAGGTGCGCTACCTTGCCGTCAGGGCTCTTATTAATGCTCTTGACCTGCCACAGCTGCTGATCTCCCTTCTTAGTCGACCCACGCTCAGGTAGAACCCTTACCTTGTCGCCTTTACGAACAGGGCGCTGCGGCAGTTCCACCACCTCTGGGCGATGACGTTCGAAATTCAGCCCGAATGGCAGACGCGAGGATAGCGCCTTGTACTCGCGCTCCAGGTCCGCACCCATTTGGGGGTCTTTCGCCTTGGCTTGTGCAATCAGGTCTGTAAGACGTGACATTTATAACTACCTACAATTTATTTGAATTATTTAAGTGTTCAGATTCTGAATGGCTACTACACACCATCAATAGTCCTACACGCTCTCTGCCCACTTCAACTGACTACGAAGCATATGGCTGGTATGGGGTAACTTCTCATCATGTTGCAAACGCCCGGTAACAATGCCGGGGCAGATGCTGATTGTATCAGCAAAGGCTTTGACGGTTGCCTGGTTGAAATGGAGGATCACACGGCCATACTGGCTCTGCTTGAAGTCACCGCGCAGCAGGTCGGCCAGGGACCAGATGTAGGCGGCGAGGTTGTTTGGTGATTCGCTCATGGCGTGGTTATCGCTTCTTCTTTAATCGTTTGGAATAAGGCGGCGTTCAGGTGATGCCGGACAATTAGGGCGGTTTCGCTAAAACCAGAAACCGGCATCCTTTTTCCTTATTATTCAGCAAGATATCTTACTATTCTACAAGTTGCATGCGCCCGATTGTACCCTATTCGGGTCTGTGAACAAGGTAAAGCGGAGGAGAGTCCGCGCGTGGGTAAAAAGACCTGCCCTC